>NZ_DASVUM010000075.1:0-54308 GCF_036387035.1 Pseudomonas sp.
GGGTTGTTGCTGCTGTCGGCGTAGGTGATCGACTTGATCAGGGTTTCGTAGTTGGCAACCGAAGCCTTGCCGGTCAGGTCGATAACAATGTTGCCGTCGGCGTCGTTGCTGAGGCTGTATTTGATGCCCAGGCCCGTGTCGCCATCGGTGCCGCCTTTGTAGAACTGGGAGACGATCAGGTCTTCAGCCTGAATGCCGGTCAGCGTGATCTTCGCGCTGCTCAACTCTTTGCTGTCGACGTCGGTGATGCTGAAGTCTTTGACGATCGCAGTCGCCTTGCCGTTTTCGGTGTACGTAACGCTGCCGAAGTTGACGACCGGGGCATCGTTGACGGCCACGACATTGATCTTGCTGTCGTGAACGACGGTCAGGTTGCTGGCGCCGTTGGCATCTGCGTCAGTGACGGAGACAGTGACACTGCGTGCGTCCGTGACCGGATTTTTGCTGTCGTCGGCGTAAGTGATCGACTTGATCAGGGTTTCGTAATTGGCAACCGAAGCCTTGCCGGTCAGGTCGATGACGATGTTGCCGTTGGCGTCGTTGCTGAGGGCGTATTTGATGCCCAGGCCCGTGTCGCCATCGGTGCCGCCTTTGTAGAACTGGGAGACGATCAGGTCTTCGGCCTGAATGCCGGTCAGCGTGATCTTCGCGCTGGTCAGTTGTGTGCTGTCGACGTCGGTGATGCTGAAGTTGCTGACGATCGCCGTCGGCGTTGCCGCGCTGTTTTCGGTGTAGGTCACGCTGTCGAAGGTGACCACTGGCGCGTCATTGACGGGCGTGACGTTAACGGTCAGGGACTTGGTCGTGGTGGCCGAATCCTGGTTGGCGCCTTCGGTCGACGTCGCGCTCACTTGCAGAGTGATCGGGCCGTTGAAGTCTTTCGGCGGCGTGATGGTCAGGGTGCTCAGGTTCCAGCCAGTGAGGTAAGCCTCGCCATCGCCGCCTTCAGAAACAGGGAGGGAGGTGTAGCTGTGGCCATTGCCATCGCTGAGCACCGCGCCCACTGGAATGCCACCCACAATGACCGGGCCGAGGGATTCAGAACCGTCCTTGTCGACCAGTGCAGCACTCAGGTCCAGCTTGATCGCGCTGTCTTCGGCACCCGTCGCGTTGGCAACGGTGACGGTGGGTGCATCAGCCACTGGCGTGACATTGATGACGCCGTCCGCTGGCGCGCCGGCTGGCAGGTTCTGGTTGTCGACAGCGGTGTAAGTGAAGCTGGTGTCGCCCGCCCAGTTGGCATCCGGCTTGAAGTAGATCGTCGCGCTGTTGTTGGTGGCGGTGATGTTGCTGAGATTGGTCAGCGCCTGGGTTCCGGCGGCGTCGGCGTAGAACGTGCCGTGCTCGGCCATGGTGACCAGGTTGAAGGCCTTAATGGTGCCGTCGACATCAGCGCCGGTCAGCTTGACCGCGATGGCGGTGTCTTCGTTGCCCTGGCCCAGTGCCGCGTTGACGGTCGGAGCATCGTTGACCGCCTTCACGTCGATTTCACCGGTGGCGCTGCCCGACAGGTTGTTGGTGCCCTTGGCATCAACATCGGTGACTTGGATGGTCACGCCGCGCGGCGTGGTGCTCGGGTTATCGCTGCTGTTGGCGTAGGTGATCGAGTTGATCAGCGTGGTGTAGGCGGCGATCGATGCCTTGCCGGTCAGGTCGATGAAGATGTTGCCGTTGGCGTCGTTGCTGAGGGCGTATTTGATGCCCAGGGTGGTATCGCCGCCGGTGCCGCCTTTGTAGTACTGGGAAACGATCAGGTCTTCAGCCTGGATACCGGTCAGCGTGATCTTCGCGCTGCTCAGCTGGGTGCTGTCAACGTCGCCGATTTTCAGATCGCTGACCAATGCCTGCGGTGCGCCGTTTTCGACGTATTCAGGGTTGATGAAGGTGACGGTTGGCGCGTCGTTGACGGGCGTGACGTTCACTGTCAGCGACTTGGTCGTGGTGGCTGAGTCGCTGTTGGCGCCTTCAGTCGACGTCGCGCTCACTTGCAGGGTGATCAGGCCGTTGAAGTCTTTCGGCGGCGTGATGGTCAGGGTGCTCAGGTTCCAGCCGGTGAGGTAAGCCTCGCCATCGCCCCCTTCAGAAACAGGGATGGAGGTGTAGCTGTGGCCATTGCCATCGCTGAGCACCGCGCCCACTGGAATGCCGCCCACAATGATCGGGCCCAAGGATTCAGAACCATCGGTGTCGACCAGCGCAGCGCTCAGGTCCAGCTTGATCGCGCTGTCTTCAGCGCCATTAGCGTTGGCAACGGTGACGCTTGGTGCATCAGCCACTGGCGTGACGTTGATAACGCCGTTCGCTGGCGCGCCGGCTGGCAGGTCCTGGTTGTCGACAGCGGTGTAAGTGAAGCTGGTGTCGCCTGCCCAGTTGGCATCCGGCTTGAAGTAGATCGTCGCGCTGTTGTTGGTGGCGGTGATGTTGCTGAGGTTGGTCAGCGCCTGGGTTCCGGCGGCGTCGGCGTAGAACGTGCCGTGCTCGGCCATGGTGACCAGGTTGAAGTACTTAATGGTGCCGTCGACATCAGCGCCGCTCAGGTTGACCGCGATGGCGGTGTCTTCGTTGCCCTGGCCCAGTGCCGCGTTGACGGTCGGGGCGTCATTGACGGTCACCACGTTGATCTGGCCGTCATGCACGGCGGTCAGGTTAGTGGTGCCGTTCGCGTCCAGGTCGGTAACGGAGATGCTCACGCCGCGCGGTACGGTGCTCGGGTTTTCGCTGTTGTCGGCGTAAGTGAGCGATTTGATCAGGGTTTCATAGTTGGCGACCGAGGCATTGCCCGTCAGGTCGATCACAATGTTGCCGTTGGCGTCATTGCTCAGGGTGTAGGTGATGCCCAGATCAGTAAGGCCGGTGGTGCCACCTTTGTAGTACTGGGACACAACGAGGTCTTCAGCCTGAATCCCGGTCAGCGTGATTTTCGCGCTGCTCAGTTGGGTGCTGTCGATGTCGGTGATGCTGAAACTGTTGACCAGCGCGATCGGTGCACCGTTTTCGGTGTAGGTCACGCTGTCGAAGTTGACCGCCGGCCCGTCGTTCACTGGCGTCACGGTGACGATCAGAGGCAGGGTCGTGGTGGCTGAATCCTTGTTGGCGCCCTCGGTCGACGTCGAGCTCACTTGCAAGGTGATCGCGCCGTTGAAGTCTTTCGGCGGGGTGATGGTCAGGTTATTCAGATCCCAACCGTCGATGTACACAGCGCCGTCGCCGGTCGGAATCGAGGTGTAGCTGTGGCCATTGCCGTCGCTCAGTACGGCGCCGACCGGAATCCCGGACACGACGAGCGGACCCAGGGATTCCGAGCCGTCGGTGTCGACCAAAGCGGTGCTCAGGGTCAACTTGATTGCCGAATCTTCATTACCTATGGCGTCGGCAACGGTCACGGTCGGGGCATCGGCCACTGGCGTGACGTTGATGATGCCGTTGGCTGGCGCGCCGGCTGGCAGGCCCTGATTGTCGACCGCGGTATAGGTGAAGCTGGTGTCGCCCGCCCAGTTGGCGTTCGGCTTGAAGTAGATCGTCGCGCCGTTGGCGGTGGCGGCGATGTTGCTGAGGTTGGTCAGCGCCTGGGTGCCGGCAGCGTCGGCGTAGAAGGTGCCGTTGGCTGCCAGAGTGACCAGGTTGAAGTGGTCGATGGTGCCGTCGACGTCCGTGCCGGTCAGATTCACCGCGATGGCGGTGTCTTCGTCGCCCTGGCCCAATGCGTCGTTGACGACGGGTGCATCGTTGACCGGGGTGATGCTGACTTCACCGGTGGCGCTGCCCGTCAGGTTGCTGGTGCCATGGGTATCAACGTCGGTGACTTCGATGGTCACGCCGCGCGGGGTGGTGATCGGGGCGTCACTGTTGTTGGCGTAGGTGATCGAGTTGATCAGCGTGGTGTAGTCAGCGATCGATGCATTGCCGCTCAGCTGAATGACGACATTACCGTTGCCATCGTTGCCCAGCGTGTAGCTGATGCCCGAGCCGGTGGTGCCGGTGTTGCCGCTCTGGAAGGCAGGCGAAGCGATCAGGTCTTCGGCCTGAACGCCGGTCACGGTGATCTTCGCGCCGCTCAACTGGCCGCCGTCGACGTCACCGATTTGCAGATTGCCGACCAAAGCCTGAGCCGCGCCGTTCTCGACGAAGTCGGTGCCGGTGAACGAAACAGTCGGGGCGTCATTGACCGCCACGACGTGCACGATGCTGCTGACCGGCACGGAATCGTTCTGGCCGTCGTTGACGGTCACCGTGATGGTGCGATCGGCGACGCTCGGGTCCTGGCTGCTGTTCTGGAAGGTGATCGACTTGATCACAGCTTCGTATTCGGCAGCGGTGGCCGCGCCGGTCAGCGTCAGGACGATCTGGCCGTTGACGGTGGCGGTGTTGACCGCGATGTTCGCGTTCGGGCTGCCCACCACCAGGGTGTCGGTGTCCTGAGGGTTGGTCAGGGTGACGCGCGCGCTTTGCAGGTTCGGGCTGTCGGCGTCGGTGATGGTCAACTGGTCGGCGATCGATACGCCGGCCTGGCCTTCGGTGAAGGTGGTTTCGCTGTTGACGCCGTTACCGTTGCCATTGCCGTCGACGACTGGCAGGGAGTCGTTGTCGATGATGGTGGTAGTGACGCTGCCGTTGGTCGCGCTGGCGACAACGTTTTCGAAGTTGCCACCGGTGATGGCGCCGATGGCCACGGTGACGTTTTCAACGCCTTCCGGGATCGTGTCGTTCAGCGTGTTCAGATCAAACGTGACGCTGCTGCTGTTGGCCGGGATCTTCACGCTTACCACTTGCGTGTAGTCGGTGCCGTCGGTCGCCGTGCCGCTGTAGGTCAGGTTGATCGTGACTTCGGTCTGGGCCGGGTTGCTCAGCGTGATGGTGTAGGTCGCGGCCTGGCCTTCAATCACCGACTGGGTGCCGGTGATGCTGGCAACGGTGGTGTCGATGGTGTCGGTGATGGTGGTCACCGCCGGGGTCGGATCCGTCGTCACGACCAGGCCGCCACCGCCGGCGGTACCGGTGATGGTGGTGCTGATGACTGACGGGTCGATGTACGGCGTGTTGTTGTCAGCCAGTTGAACAGTGGTGGAGCCCGAGGTGTCGCCGCCACGGATGACGATGGTCGATCCGTTGGACAGGGTGATCGTCAGGTCCGAAGTCGGGGCCTGGGTGACGTTCGCCGTGTACACCAGCGCGCCGCCGGCTTCGGTCAGCGTCTGGGTGGCGGTCAGTGTCAGCGTGCCCGTCTGCGGTACGACGGGGGTGCCGTTACCGTTGCCGTTGTCGATCGCCAGGCCATTGCTCAGCGTAGGCGGAGGCGTGGTAGTCGTCCCCAGGCCATTGGTCGGGAAGCCGATCGTCGGGTCTACCGAGCCCGCGGTCTCCGTGAGCATCACCACACTGTGGCCGCCGCCGGCGTTGCCGCCATCACCTGGCGCTGCCTGCGGGCCTGCCGCGGTGGCTTCGAGGTCTTTGGTCGGGTCGGCGCCGGCCGCGATGGCCTGCTGCAGTTCCGCAACCGACGGTGCCGCCTGCGCGGTGGCTTCGGCAAGGTTGGTGGTGGAAGCGGGTGCGTCTGCGCTCCACTGGCTGTCGCGGCCCATGTCCAGCTGACGGCCATCAGCAAGCTGCAGTGTGACTGCGCCTCCCGGGCCTGTCAGAACCTGCTCGCCGGTGAACAACCGGTCACCCTCGATGAGCACACGACGAATCCCTTCAGGGGATACTGCAACGACCTGGCCAACAATGCTTTTGACGATGGCAACAACACTGCTCATGGGGGTGACTCTCCGAAATTACCGTTCAGTTGGTATCCATCATGCCGACCGGCCTTAACTAACGCCGCTTCATACTGGAATACGTAAAGATTCGCATTTGTTTCGATGCCGGATAACAACTTAGGGAACTATTTAAGTTGCAGATAATCTGGCGTCAATTTATTTACGTCAGGTCGGCACTGGAATTAACTTTCTGCCAAAGTATTGACCTATTCGGCGACATCCTAAACAATCGCATCCGTAATGTCACATTGATATTTGATGAGATCGCGTATTTCTGCAGTGTGATCGCAAGCGCCCTTCAGAACACTCTCGAAACGATCACTTCAATGGCCATTTTTACGATGCGGCAGTGTGTATTGCTGTGTTTTGAACAAGTACGTTCTCGGGAAATCACCAAATGCGTAAGCACCTTTTCACTGCAGTACCACTCATCCTTTGTGCCGGGTTCGTTCAAGCCCAGACCCTACAGTCCGCCATGCAGAAAGCCATGGACGAGCATCCCGAAGTGCAGGCCGGCATCAACGCCCGTATCGCCCAGGACTACGCGCTCCGTGCTGCCAAAGGCGGCTACCTGCCGCGTGTCGACGTCACGGCAGGCTACGGCCGCGCCGGTTCCGACACGCCGAGCACCCGTGCCTCGACCGGCCGTCACGACTACCAGACACTGGACCGTGGCGAGTCGCAGATCCGCCTTCAGCAGATGCTGTTTGATGGCTTCGCAACAAGTAACGAAGTTGCGCGTCAACAAGCCACCGCCAATTCCCGGGCGTATTCGTTGTTAAATACAACTGAACGCACGGGTTTGACTGTTGCGCAGGTCTATCTCGATGTTCTCACTCAACGTGAAATGGTTCGGCTGGCAGAAGAGAACCTGAAGAGTCACGAACGTATTTACGATCAGATTAAACTTCGCACTTCCCGCGGTGTCGGGCGTATGGCCGATATGGACCAGGCCGATGCGCGTCTGGCACAGGCCCGTAACAACCTGATTACCGAACAAACCAATCTGGCCGACGCCCAAACCAATTACTTGAGTGCCGTTGGTCTGGAAGCTGACCAACTGGAAGCACCGTCGCCGTTCGCCATGATGCCTGCCGATCTGAACGAAGCCCGCCGTCAAATGCTGGAAAACAGCCCGGTACTGCGCTCGGCCGAAGCCGACATCGTTGCCGCTGAAAAGCAGTACAGCTCGGCGCAGTCCAATTACTACCCGCGCTTCGATGCAGAACTGGGCCGTAATGCCGATAACAACATTGGTGGCGACGAAGGCCACAACAATGGCTGGGAAGCCATGGTCCGCATGCGCTTCAACCTGTACGCCGGTGGCAGCAACAAGGCTGACCTGCAATCGAAGTCGTACCTGTCGAGCCAGGCACTGGATATCCGCAACAACGCGCTGCGTCAGTTGAACGAAGAACTGGGCCTGGCCTGGAACGCCTACAACAACGCCAACGCGCAGGTGCCAATCGCTCAGCAGTATGTAGAGCGTGCAGCCAGTGTTCGTACTTCGTACCAGCAGCAATTCAGTCTGGGAGAGCGTACCCTGCTCGACCTTCTCGACAGCGAGAACGAATTGTTCACCGCGCAACAGCGTCTGGTGCAACTGAAGAACCTGCAGACGTACACCCAGTACCGTCTCAAGGCGGACATGGGCACCTTGCTGAAAAGCCAGGGCGTCGTGGCGCCGATGGCATCGGTTGTGCAGAACGATGTCAAACCGACCGTTCAGCTGCCGGGCATGAACTGATTCTTGACGGAGTCAGCTTTTTTAACCGTTTGAGAAAGAGAGTGTCAGCGTGGACTTGGAATTACCTTCGGCTCAATTAGGTCATGATCCACGCAGCCAGCACGACGACCCCTTACTCGATGGGCTGTTGACACTCTGCGCTCTGCATCACAAGCCGGCGAGCCGGGCCATGCTGACCACCGGTCTGCCATTGCCCGAGCAACGCCTGAGCCCGGATCTGCTGCCTCGCGCCGCAGCCCGGGCCGGTTTGCAGGGACGGTTGCTGCAGCGCAAGCTCACCCAGATTCCCGAAATCGCATTGCCCGCCTTGCTGCTCCTGAGAGAAGGGCGCTCTGCCGTGCTGCTCGGTTGGGAGGGCGAATCGGCCCGCCTGCTGATCAGCGAGAGCAACGGCGGCGAAGTGCTTATCCAGACCGAAACGCTGGCGCAGGATTACAGCGGCAAGGTGTTTTTCGCACAGCCGCAGCATAAATTTGACGTGACCCAGGGTTCGCTCATCCCGCGCGCTCGTTCCTGGTTCAAAGACACACTCAAGCTGTCTCGCTGGCTTTACGTCGACGCGATCGCTGCCAGCTTCGTGATCAACCTGATCGCTCTGGCGACCCCTCTTTTTGTCATGAACGTCTACGACCGCGTCGTGCCCAACCAGGCCACTGCAACATTGTGGGTGCTGGCGACCGGTATCTGTGGCGCGTTCCTGTTTGACCTGTTGCTCAAGGGCCTGCGCAGTCTGTGCCTGGACCTGGCCGGCAAGAAAACCGACCTGATCATTTCCGCCACGCTGTTCGAGCGCATCGTCGGTATGGCGATGAAGTTTCGCCCGGCGCGGGTCGGCAGCTACGCCCAGAACATTCATGAATTCCAGGGCATGCGTGACTTCCTCACGTCGCTGACCCTGACCAGCCTCATCGACCTGCCCTTTACCTTGATCATCCTGTTGGTGATCGCGCTGCTGGGCGGGCATCTGGTGTGGATTCCGATCATCGCCTTCCCGCTGGCGCTGGGCATCGGCCACTTCCTGCAAAAGCCGCTGACGTCCACCCTTGAGCGCACCATGGCGCTGGGTGCCGAGCGTCAGTCGAGCCTGATCGAAACCCTCGCCGGTCTGGATGCGGTAAAGGTGAACAACGCCGAAAGCGAGCGTCAGTACCAGTGGGAACACACCATCGGTACGCTCAGCCGCCTGGAATTGCGGGTCAAGGTCCTTTCGGGTCTGGCCATGAACATCACCCTGCTGATCCAGCAACTGGCGGGCGTGGCGATGATCTGTTTCGGTGTTTACATGATCATGGACGGCGTGCTCAGCATGGGCGGCCTGGTGGCGTGCTACATGCTCAGCGGTCGCGCCCTTGGCCCGTTGGCGCAGCTGTCGGGCCTGCTGACGCGTTATCAACAAGCGAAAGTGACGATGGTGTCGGTTGACCAGATGATGGAGCTGCCGCAGGAACGCAACTTCGACGAGCGTCCGCTCAGCCGTCAGGTCCTGCAAGGCGCCATGGAATTCCGCAACCTGGAGTTCACCTATCCGAATCAACAGAACCTGGCGCTGCGCAACATCAATCTGGTGATCCGCCCAGGCGAGAAGGTCGGCATCATCGGCCGTAGCGGTTCGGGAAAAAGCTCCCTCGCCAAGCTGCTGGTCGGCCTTTATCAGCCGGATGAAGGCTCGCTGCTGGTCGATGGGGTCGACATTCGTCAGATCGACATCAGTGAAGTGCGCCATAACATCGGTTATGTGGCTCAGGACATTCAGCTGCTGTCGGGCACGCTGCGCGACAACCTGATTTCCGGTGCGCGTTACGTGGACGACGAGATGGTGCTGCAGGCCGCTGAATTGGCGGGCGTGCACGAGTTTGCGAGCCTGCATCCGCAGGGCTACGAGCTGCAGGTGGGCGAACGCGGGCAGAACCTTTCCGGTGGCCAGCGCCAGAACGTCGCGCTGGCGCGGGCGCTGTTGCTGGATCCGCCGATCCTGTTGCTCGACGAACCTACCAGCGCCATGGACAACACCGGCGAAGAACGTTTGAAGCAGCGCCTGCATGGCGTTATCGAGAAAAAGACCATGATTCTTGTGACACACCGGGCGTCGCTGCTCAGCCTGGTGGATCGCCTGATCGTCATCGACCGTGGCCAGATCGTGGCCGACGGCCCGAAGGCCGCCGTTATGGAAGCGTTGAAGAAGGGGCAGATCAGTGTTGCTTAAATCAGGGCCGAACTCCGGCGGCGGCATCTTCGGCTACTTCAAAGGCTCGCCTTCGCTGGAAGGCCAGGCGCTGCCTGAAGTCAAAAAAGCACTGGTGGACGACGCCCCGCGCATCGTCCGGCTCACCATTTGGGCGGTGATCCTGTTTTTCGTGTTTCTCATCGTCTGGGCCAATTACGCCGTGATCGATGAAGTGACGAAGGGCGAGGGCAAGGCCATTCCGTCGACCAAGATCCAGAAAATCCAGAACCTGGAGGGCGGCATCGTTGCGCAGATCTATGCGCATGACGGCCAGATCGTCGACGCCGGCGCACCGCTGATTCGTCTCGACGACACCCGCTTTGCCTCCAACGTGGGCGAAACCGAAGCGGATCGTCTGGCCATGCAGTTGCGCGTTGAGCGGCTGAGCGCCGAGGTGGATGATCGTCCGCTGAACATCAGCGCCGAGGCGCGCAAGTTGGTGCCTAATCAGGCGTCCAACGAAGAGTCGCTGTACAAGAGCCGTCGTCAGCAGTTGGTTGATGAGGTGGGTGGCTTGCAGCAGCAGTTGATTCAGCGCCAGCAGGAACTGCGTGAGTTTGGCTCCAAGCAGGAGCAATACCGTAGCAGCCTGGGCCTGTTGCGCCAGGAGATCGGCATGTCCGAGCCATTGGTGGCCCAGGGCGCGGTGTCGCCGGTGGACATCCTGCGACTCAAACGCTCCGAGGTGGAAACCCGCGGGCAGCTGGACGGCACCACGCTGGCGATCCCTCGCGCACAGGCAGCGATTGCCGAAGTGCAGCGCAAGATCGACGAAACCCGTGGCAAATTCCGCAGTGACGCGCTGACGCAACTGAACGAAGCGCGCACCAACCTTTCGAAAGCGCAATCGACGGCCAAGGGGCTCGAAGACCGCGTGAACCGTACGATGGTGACGTCGCCGGTGCGCGGCGTGGTCAAGCAGATGCTGGTCAACACCGTCGGTGGCGTGATCCAGCCGGGCAGCGACATCGCCGAGGTCGTCCCGCTGGACGACACCTTGTTGGTGGAAGCGCGCATTCGCCCGCAAGACATCGCCTTCCTGCACCCGGGGCAGGAAGCGATGATCAAGTTCACCGCTTATGACTACACCATCTACGGCGGGCTGAAAGGCAAGCTGGAGCAGATCGGCGCTGACACGATTCAGGACGAAGAGAAGAAGAACACCTTTTATGTGATCAAGCTGCGCACCGACCGCAGCCACCTCGGCACCGACGAGCACCCGCTGCTGATCATCCCCGGCATGATTGCCTCGGTGGACATCATCACCGGCAAGAAGAGCATCCTGAGCTACCTGCTCAAACCCGTCCTCAAAGCCCGCGCCGAAGCATTGCACGAGCGTTGATGGTTGATGGCCGGAGACTGGCCTCGCACGTTGTAGGACCGGCTTCAGCCGGGAAGGCGTCGGTTGTCACACCGAAAATCTAATGGTGCTGATACCGGCCTCTTCCGGCTAAAGCCAGTCCTACAGACCGCGCACCTCGTGGGACCGGCTTCAGCCGGGAAAGCGTCAGGCGTGACACCGCAAATGTATGGTGTTCTCGCGGGCCTCTTCCCGGCTAAAGCCAGTCCCACTGACACGCCGCGCACTTTGTGGGACCGGCTTCAGCCGGGAAAGCGTCAGGCGTGACACCGCAAATGTCTGGTGTTCTCGCGGGCCTCTTCCCGGCTAAAGCCAGTCCTACAGACCGCGCACCCCGTAGGACCGGCTTCAGCCGGGAAGGCGTCAGGTGTCACACCGAAAATCTGCTGGTGTTTGAACTGGCCTCTTCCCGGCTGAAGCCGGTCCCACTGACACGCCGCGCACCCCGTGGGACCGGCTTCAGCCGGGAAAGCGTCAGGCGTGACACCGAAAATCTGATGGTGTTTGAACTGGCCTCTTCCCGGCTAAAGCCAGTCCTACAGACCGCGCACTTTATGGGACCGGCTTCAGCCGGGAAGGCGTCAGGTGTCACACCGAAAATCTGATGGTGTTTGAACTGGCCTCTTCCCGGCTAAAGCCAGTCCTACAGACCGCGCACCCCGTGGGACCGGCTTCAGCCGGGAACGGCCAGCTTGATCGCCGTTTTCACGGCGGACGGTGGGGCGTCGCCGAGCACTCATCTGTAGGAGCCGGCTTGCTGGCGAAGGCATTCATCCAGCCTCCGCAGCAGTGACTGCCCCGTCCGGTTCGCCAGCAAGCCGGCTCCTACAGGGCTCGCAGCGCGCGGTCCCAATGAATGCTGGCGAAGGCGTCACTTCCCGCGCTTGCTGTCGATGTTCACCAGCCGCCCACCTTCAAACCTCAAGTACTGGTACATCCCGTTGCTCGGGCCGTAGATCCATTCCTGGACCTGCACCTGATCCACCTGGCGGTAGTGATTGACGGTTTCCTTGTAGCCGATGATGTCCTGGCTGACGGGCTGGCCGCATTTCTGCTGCACTTCAAACATTCGGTCACCGACGCTGATCAGTTGACTGCCACAGCGCAACGTATCGGCCTGGGCAGCGCTGATAAGTGCGGTCAAACCGAGTGCCAGCGCCAGCCTTGTTCTTGTGTTCTTCAAACGCATTACTCGCTGTCCAGGTGCAGGGGGCTGATGACGCGGCCGTCTTTTTCCGGCTGGCCCAGGGTGGTGTCGATGAAATACACCCGCTCATCGGCCAGTTGTCCCTTCTCAACCAGGTAATCCTTGATGCTGGCCGCCCGCTCCTGCCCAAGCTGACGCAACAGCAAGGCGCTGGAGCTCCAGGACTTGAGCACTGCCTCCCGCAATTTGTTCTGACGCGCCTCCTTGCCCAGATCCACCCACTCGCCGGGCGGCTGCTGCTTCAGACGCGTGCGATAAATGCCCTCAAGCATCGGAGCCTTCTCATCATCCGGCACGGTCAGATCGCTCGGCTGCGCGGGCACCTTGTCGCCCCGGCGCTGGAGAATTTTGTAGTACGTGCTCTGGTATTCACGTTCGAGCCGTTGCTGGGCGATCAGCGGCCCGTCGCTCGCTTCAGCGCTGGTGCCCTCGATCTCAAGGCGCAACGCCGGCCGCGCTTTCAATCCTGCCGCCAGCTTGTCCAGTGAACCCATCGCCTCAGGACTCAACTCATCAGCGCCCGGTGCGAAGGCCACCGTACCCAGATCTTCCGAGCCGCCCCCGCCGCTGATCAACCCGCCGATCAATTTGAACGGCGCCGCGGCCGCTTTCACCAGCAGATTGCGCAGCGTTTGCCAGACAATCGGCATCACGCTGAACTGCGGATTGTTGAGGTCGCCCGTCACAGGCAGCTCGATGGAAATCTTGCCATCGGTATCCTTGAGCAGGGCAATCGCCAGTTTCAACGGCAGATTCACGGCGTCCGGACTGTCTACCTTTTCACCCAATTGCAGCTGCTCCACGACCACCTTGTTTTCCGCTTTGAGCTGGCCCTTGGTGATCAGGTAATGCAGGTCAAGATTCAACCGTCCCTTGCGAATGCGATAGCCGGCGAACTTGCCGGAGTAGGGCGTCAGCGTGGTCAGCTCCACCCGCTTGAAGCTGGTGGCGATATCCAGACTCGCCATCGGGTTGAACGGATTCAGCGCGCCCTTGATGGTCACTGGCGCGTAGCGATCCACTTTGCCGTTGATGTTCACCGAGGCGGGTTTGTCCTGGCGGTTATCCAAAGTGCCGATCTTGCCGTTAAGCTGCTGAACGGCGGTGGCAAAGTTGGGGGTCAGGCTGAAGTCGGCGAAGTTGGCCGAGCCGTTGGTGATGTTCACCTCGCCAATGCGTATGCCCATCGGCTTGTCGCTGCTGGCGGCCGCCTTGGCTTTCGGCGCGGCAGGCGCTTGATCAGCAGGCTGCGGAATCAGCAGATCGTCGATATTCGTCGAGCGGTCGTCAGCGATCACGAAGCGCGCATAGGGCTGATCGACATTGATGGTGGCGATGGTCAGGCTGTCGCCCAGCTGGAAATTCAGCCCCTCGACATTCAACCGCTGCCACTTCACGAAGTCCCGCGACTTGAGCGTGTCGAGGGTGTGCAACTGATCGATCTGCGCCTTGCCGGTAATGCCCAGCGCCAGAGGCTCGGTGCTTTTCAGGTCCACCGCCAGGTCGGTGTTGAGCATGCCGCTGCGCACTTCCAGGCGGATGAACGGCGTGACATAAGACTGCGCCACGCGCAGGTCGACATCCCGGGTGGTGACATTGAGCTGGGCGCGGACGGGCGCCAGGTTCACTTCGCCTTCGGCGGTCAGCTTGCCTTGCTTGCCCACGCCGGTGTCGAGCTTGAGTTTGAAGGGCGACTTGTTGAGGCTGTCGAAGCCGGTCAGGTCGAGGTTCAAAGGGCCGACGTCAATCGCGACAGGCTCCTTCGGTACCTTGTCGGCGAGGTGAACGCGGTAGTCACGCAGCTGGGTATCGCGCAGCAACACCTGCCACGGTTTGCTCGGCGCCGCCGGCTTTGTACTGTCAACAACATCGCTGCCCGGCGCGGCACTGGCGGTGGCGGGTTGCTGTTTTTCAGCCTCGACCTTTTTCGCCTGCGCTTTGGAGGGCTGGCTGGCAAACAACTTCTGCCAGTCGAGTTCACCGTCAGACTCCCGCGTCGCCCAGGTCTCCAGCCCTTCGCTGCGAATCTTGCCGACGGTCACCCGCTGCTTGGCCAGATCAATGGACGTCTCGCTCACGCTCAGCTTTTTCAAGCGAGCCAGCGGCCTGCCGTCCGGGGCGTCGATGGCGAAGGGCGCGACGCTCAGGGACGTGTTGTCCAGCAGCAGCTCGGTTTCCTTGGCCAGACTGAGCGAGTAGTGGGTACTGAAGTTGAGCACGCCATCCTTCAGCACCAGCGGCAGTGCATCACGCACGTAGGGCCACCAGACTTTCATCTTGCTGTCGGTGACTTTGAGCGTGCCCTCCGACGCGATCGGCACCAGGCTGATGCGCCCGACCCAATCGATCTGACCGCCCTCAGGCCCGGCGGCGACCAGGGTCATGTCGGCGTTGTCTTCTGGCAGCGTGCTGAGGTTTTTGAGTTCGAAATTCAGCGCGTCGTACAGAAACTCGATGGGCTCGCTGGGGCGCATGTCCTGGAAGTGCACGAAGCCGTCGGTCAGCTTGATCTCGCCGATGCGCAGCGGAAACGGCTTACTTGGGGGTTCGTCGGGTTTTGCGGGTTCGCTGGCGGGCAGCTTGAACAACCCGGCCAGGTTAAGCGTGCCGTCTTTGGCGAACAGCAGCTCGGTCTTAGGTTTATCGAGTTCCACGGCCTTGAGGTGCAGCGCCTTGGTCCACACGCTGTCGATTTGCAGATTGGCATAGAGCCGAGCGAAACCGATTTGCTCCTTGCCCGGCGCCCCGATGTTCAGGCCCCACAGCGTGATTTCCAGGCTGTAGGGGTTGAATTCGAGACGTTCGACCCGGGCCGGCACCGTGGCGTAGTTCGCCAGTTGTTGATTGATGATCCGTAACGCTACGCCTGGCAGGATCAGAAATCCCAGCACGCTGTAAACGGCGAATGCAGCCAGCAGGGCGCCGATGGCGCGTTTCAATCCTTTGGGCATGTAGGTCGCCGACTCGCTCGATGGGAGGTCCTTGGAGTATGGCACGCCAATCTGGTTCCGAATCCAGTCGCTTCAATGCTTGTGGGAAGTTTCCTTAGTCGCAATCAACCATCACAGCTGCAAGATCAATGTCTTGAGTGGCGGCTGTTGGTCCAGTGACGGAAAGTCGGCGCCCGGGGTCAGCACCTGGCAGTCGCGCACCGGCCGCCCGATCTTATTCGCGCACCGCAGCACGTCTTCGCGCCAGTCGGCCAGGTTGACCTTCGCCAGATTGTTGCAACAGATCAGCACGCCGTCCTCGGCGGTGGTCAGCAGCGCGGGTTTGAGCAGGCTTTGATAGTCGCGCAGCAGATCAACCGTGCCAAAGCCGCTCTTGGCCCAGGCCGGTGGATCCAGCAGGACCAGGTCGTATTGGCGTTGCTCCAGGCGCACGTAGCTCGGCAGCTTGTGGCCGCGACGGGACGCGATGGGCAGCCCGGCCAGTTGGCGAATGGCGGGGAAATAGTCGGACTGGACAAAGTGCATGGTCGGCAGCTGCGGATTGAGCAGACCGTTCTCGCGGCCGACTGCGAGATTGCCTTCGGCGAAATCCAGGTTGCATACCTCGCGCGCGCCGCCGGCTGCCGCGCTCAATCCAACGCCGCACGTGTAGGCAAACAGGTTGAGCACGCTCTTGCCGGCGGCATGTTGCTTGACCCAGCCCCGGGCGTTGCGCAGGTCGAGAAACAGCAGCGGGTCCTGCCCGGCATGACGACCGCGCACCCGGTAATTCAGGCCCCATTCATGGCCGACCAGATCTGCCAGCGCGGCGTCGTCGGGTTTATGGATCGCGTCGGTGCGATCAACCCGCGAGTTGCCTTGGGAGCGGTCGTTGTAGACCAGCAGCAGTTCCAGGCCCAGGCGCGCATTGACGGCGGCATGCAGCGCCAGCAGCGAGTCGAGGTCCAGGCTGTTGTGGAAGCTTTGCACCAGCAGTTGCGGGCCGTAGCGATCGACGGTCAGCCCACTCGCGCCTTCCTGACTGCCGTGGAACAGGCGATAGCAATCCGTGCCTTGGGCATGCAATTGCGCGATCAGGGATTCACGATTATCGAGGGCGACGCTGAGCGCCTGATTCAACGAAGACATGCTCGGCCTTGGGGCAGGAATGAGGGCGAGCGAGTTTATCAGTAAGGCCAATGCCGGTGTTGCGGCCTGTTCGCCAGCAAGCCGGCTCCTACGGATTTTGCACCACAATCACCCTTTCCTGAACCTCCCCTGAAGACATCCGTAATACCCTGCGGACCCTGTGTACCGGCGATTTACTCCCCTGAAACCCGGGCGTATGCTTCGCCCGTTTTCAACCAATGCGGAGACCCACAGTGGGTACTTGTTCGAGTGACAGACGTCAGCCGGTGATGACGGCCGGCCAATCCTCGGCACGATAACGCGCAGTCTTTTCACTGCCGCTATCTCGCCGACAACGTGAGAAGCGGCAGTGCCGGCGGACTCTGATCAGAGCCCGCTTCCCTGTCCTTTCCCTGACGCCCCATCCTGCGTAAAGACCGACCTTGGTGTCGTTTGTCTGCGCATCGGACGCGCGCGGCTTTTGGTCGTGCGGGCCAGCCTGTGGTGCCTGCTCTGACGAGCGCGGCGCCGAGGGTGAGCCGTACCCGCTCAAGGTTCTGTGCTTTCAGCTCCAGCAGCCTTCAGTCCAGGGGACATAACCATGAAGTACACCCTCCTGAAAGAATTCCTCGCCGACTTCGTGCGTACCCGCACACTGGGCCGGCACTTTCGTCGGCTGGCAACCCTCGACAGCGTGACCGACGCCACCGTCAGCCGCGAAGTGCCACCCACCCTCGCGCAAACCCTGACCCGTGGCGCCAGCAGTGATGCGCCTGAGTTACTGGCGCGTCTGGGCAGCCACGTCGACGGCCTCACCGAAGCCGAAGCGCAACACCTGCGCGAACAACATGGCCTGAACGAAGTCGAGCACGAACAGCCGCTGCCCTGGTGGGTGCACCTGTGGCACTGCTACAAAAATCCTTTCAACCTGCTGCTGACCCTGCTGGCGTTCATTTCGTGGCTGACCGAGGACATGAAAGCCGCCGCGGTGATTTTCTCGATGGTAGTGCTCTCCACCCTGCTGCGCTTCTGGCAGGAGGCGCGGTCCAATCAGGCCGCCGATGCGCTCAAGGCAATGGTCAGCAACACGGCGACGGTCATGCGCCGCGCCGACAGCACGTTCGAGGCTCGCGATGCTGGCAGGCAAAAACCCATCGAGTTGCCGATCAAGCAACTGGTGCCGGGCGACCTGATCGTGCTGTCAGCCGGCGACATGATTCCAGCGGACTGCCGCGTGCTGAGCGCCAAGGACCTGTTCGTCAGCCAGGCCGCGATGACCGGTGAATCGATGCCCGTCGAGAAATTCGCGCGGCGTCACGAGGTCGACACCGGCAACCCGCTGGACCTGGAAAACATCCTGTTCATGGGCACCAACGTGGTCTCTGGTGCGGCGACCGGCGTCATCCTTGCCACCGGCAACAATACTTATTTCGGCGCGCTCGCGCAGCGGGTCAGCGCCACCGATCGTGCGCCGACGTCGTTTCAGGCCGGCGTGAATAAAGTCAGCTGGCTGCTGATCCGCTTCATGTTTGTGATGGCGCCGCTGGTGCTGTTCATCAACGGTTTCACCAAGGGAGACTGGATGGAAGCGCTGCTGTTTGCGCTGTCCATTGCTGTCGGGTTGACCCCGGAAATGCTGCCCATGATCGTCACCTCGACGCTGGCCAAGGGCGCGGTGTTTCTGTCGCGCAAGAAAGTCATCGTCAAGCGCCTCGACGCCATCCAGAACTCCGGCGCCATGGACGTTCTCTGCACTGACAAAACCGGCACTCTGACGCAGGACAAGATTTTTCTGGCGCGCCATGTCGACGTCTGGGGCGATGAGTCCGACGACGTACTCGAAATGGCCTACCTCAACAGCTACTACCAGACCGGCCTGAAAAACCTGCTGGACGTCGCCGTGCTGGAGCACGTCGAGATTCACCGCGAGCTGCAAGTGGGCACCGCCTTCAGCAAGGTCGATGAGGTGCCGTTCGACTTCAATCGCCGGCGCATGTCGGTGGTGGTGCAGCAGGAGCGCGAGCCTCATTTGCTGATTTGCAAAGGCGCGCTGGAAGAAGTGCTGAGCGTGTGCAAACGCGTGCGCCATGGCGATGCCGAAGAAGCGCTGACGCCTGAGTTGCTCGAGCGTATTCTGCACGTCACTGCGGCGTTCAATGAAGAAGGTCTGCGCGTGGTGGCGGTGGCCGCGCGCGCCATGGAAACGGGCCGCGACACCTACGGCCTGGCCGACGAAAGCGACCTGACCCTGATCGGCTATGTGGCGTTTCTCGACCCGCCCAAGGAAAGCACCGCGCCCGCCCTCAAGGCGCTGGCCGAGCATGGCGTGGCCGTGAAAGTGCTGACCGGTGACAACGAGCGTGTCACCGCGAAAATCTGCCGCGAAGTGGGGCTTGAGCGTCAGGGCCTGCTGCTGGGCGGTGACATAGAGCGCATGAGCGATGCCGAACTGGCGCTCGCCGTCGAAACCACCAACGTGTTCGCCAAACTGACGCCTTCGCACAAAGAGCGCATCGTTCGGTTGCTCAAGGCCAATGGGCACGTGGTGGGCTTCATGGGCGACGGGATCAACGACGCGCCGGCGCTGCGCACTGCCGACATCGGTATCTCTGTGGACAGCGCCGTGGACATCGCCAAGGAAGCTGCGGACATCATCCTTTTGGAGAAGAGCCTGATGGTGCTGGAGGAGGGCGTGCTGGAAGGGCGCCGGACTTTTGCCAATATGCTCAAGTACATCAAGATGACGGCCAGTTCCAACTTCGGCAACGTGTTCTCGGTATTGGTCGCCAGCGCGTTCATCCCGTTTCTGCCGATGCTGCCGATGCACCTGCTGGTGCAGAACCTTCTGTACGACATCTCTCAGATCGCCATTCCGTTCGATAACGTCGATGAGGAACTGCTGAAAAAACCACAACGCTGGCAGCCTGCGGAGGTGGGGCGCTTCATGCTGTTTTTCGGGCCGATCAGCTCGATCTTCGACATCACCACCTTTGCCGTCATGTGGTACGTGTTCGGCGCCAACACGCCTGAGCATCAGACCCTGTTTCAATCCGGCTGGTTTGTGGTGGGACTGCTGACGCAGACGCTGATCGTGCACATGATCCGCACGCCAAAAATCCCGTTCCTGCAGAGCCGCGCGGCGATGCCGCTGATGGTAATGACCGGGGTGATCATGGCCGTGGGCATCTTCCTGCCGATGGGCCCGCTGGCGCACTACTTCAAACTGCAGGCGCTGCCCCCGTTGTACTTCGCCATCCTGCCGGTGATTCTGATTGCCTATGTCGCGCTGACTCAGGCGGTGAAGGGCTTCTATGTGCGCAAGTTCGGCTGGCAGTGAAGGCCAGATGATACTTGTGGGACCGGCTTTAGCCGGGAAGGCGTCGGGCGTCACACCGCAGAATTCTGGGTGTTCGAACCGGCCTCTTCCCGGCTGAAGCCGGTCCTACGTCTGCGTATTGCCCAGATTTTTATGACCGCGCCAACGCCAGCGCCACCCCTTGTCCGCCGCCGATGCACAAGGTCGCCAGGCCCTTCTTCGCATCACGTTTGATCATTTCGTGCAGCAGGGTCACCAGCACGCGGCAGCCCGACGCGCCGATCGGGTGGCCGATGGCGATGGCGCCGCCGTTGACGTTGACCTTGTTCATGTCCCAGCCCAGCTCCTTGCCCACCGACAATGACTGCGCGGCGAAAGCTTCGTTGGCTTCAATCAGGTCCAGTTCATCCAGCGACCAACCCGCCTTGTCCAGGCAACGGCGTGTTGCGCTCACGGGGCCGATGCCCATGATTGCCGGGTCGACGCCGGCATTGGAGTAAGCAGCGATTCGCGCCAGCACCGGCAAGCCCAGGGCTTCCGCTTTTTTGGCGCTCATCAGGATGACCGCCGCCGCACCGTCGTTCAGTGACGACGCATTGCCTGCCGTGACCGAGCCGTCCTTTTTGAACGCCGGCTTGAGCTTGCCCAGCGATTCAGCGGTCGTGCCTGCGCGCGGCTGTTCGTCCGTGGCGAAAGACAGCGGATCGCCCTTGCGCTGGGGAATCAGGATCGGGGTGATTTCGTCCACGAAGCGTCCGGCCTCGATGGCAGCGGCGGCCTTTTGCTGCGACGAAGCGGCAAAGGCGTCTTGCGCCTCACGGCTGATGTCGTATTTGTCGGCCAGGTTCTCGGCGGTGATGCCCATGTGGTAATCGTTGAACGCGTCCCATAGACCGTCGCTGATCATCGTGTCGACCATCGTCGCGTGGCCCATGCGCAGACCGGTTCGCGCCCCCGGCAGCACGTAATTGGCCAAGCTCATGCTTTCCTGACCGCCGGCAATGATCACCTCCGCGTCGCCGCACCGAATCGCCTGAGTCCCCAGATGCAGCGCTTTGAGGCCTGAGCCGCAGACCTTGTTCAGCGTCATGGCGGGCACCGCAAACGGCAAACCCGCCTTGATCGCAGCCTGGCGCGCAGGGTTCTGGCCAGCGCCTGCGGTGAGCACCTGACCCATGATCACCTCATCCACCT
Source organism: Pseudomonas sp. (assembly GCF_036387035.1). Classification (GTDB taxonomy): domain Bacteria; phylum Pseudomonadota; class Gammaproteobacteria; order Pseudomonadales; family Pseudomonadaceae; genus Aquipseudomonas. The sequence goes on from NZ_DASVUM010000075.1 coordinate 20,863, forward strand.
GCGCACCGTCCAGACCGGTCTGCGCGAGCAATTGACGGATGACGGCAGCGCCTAGGTCAACCGCGGGAATATTCGCCAGCGAACCCTGGAAACTACCCACCGCGGTGCGGGTAGCGGCAACGATTACGACGTCTTGCATGGTGCGAATTCCTCGTGAGGGTGGGATGCGGCGCCGGACCGGGTAAGAAGAGGTGGAAAGACAGGGCAGGCAGCCGGATCAAGGAGGCGCATGGTTGCATAAATGATGGTGATAATTTAAGCCCTTCGGCGACGAGAGGAGGCCGTCGGCTTTTGGTCCTACTCATTCGCATCGAGGTGAGGGATCGTTCCTACGGAATTGTACGACAGCAAGTGTCTTCATTTCTCCCTGGAATGCCGGAAGCGGCTGATACCTGGCTGATTGGAGCGCGTGGACAATCGCCGGCCATTCCATTGGTCATGCTTCAGGAGCCCCTTTTGCCGAACGATAACCATGGTGCTCAAAGCGGCGACCACAGCCTGAACGTTGGCGTCGGCGACTTTCGTGGTGCCAACGTCAACATCAGCCACACCGAACGTCCGACGTTTACCCCGGAGCAATTGCATATTCAGCGCCACCCCGCGTTGGGTGGACGCAGTCTCGACAGCAACAACGTCTCCATCTTTGGCTACATCACCGGCCTCGCCAGCCTGATCGGGCTGTACTTCGCTCTGTTTCAGCCGGCGATGGGCTGGCAAAGTTCGTGGACAACGGGCTTCATGTTTTCCTTCCTGGTTGCGGTCATGGCCGTCGTCATGTCAGCGGTGTTGCGGCGCCGCAAATTCGAGCATTTTCTCGGTTCGCGTCATTACCTTGAAATCAGCCTGAGCGGCCGGCTTCGGATTAATCGCCTAACGGCGCAGTGCCCCTGGTGTGGTTCGTTGATGCACCTGCGGCATGTCGGCCCCAAGGAAGGCCCCCGAGACGACCTCTTCCTTTGCGAGCGCAATCCACGGCAGCACACCATTCAGCTCGATCCGACAGCGCTGCCGGAGCTGGAGGACTAGACCGGGACTGGAAGACCAGGGCCCAAACGCACGAGACCCGCTGCCTCTTGCGAGGAGCGGGTTTCGAGGAGTTACAGGACTGTGGATCAGCCGCGGTGACGACCGCGGAAGTAATTGATCAGGCCCTGGGTCGAAGCGTCTTCGGCGACGGTTTCGTCAGTGCCGACAAGGCGGCCATAAACGCCCTTGCCCAGCTCCTTGCCCAGCTCCACGCCCCACTGGTCAAAGGCGTTCGTGCCCCAGACCACGCTTTGAACGAACACTTTGTGCTCGTACATGGCGACCAGTGCGCCCAACCGGCGAGGGCTGATGCGCTCGACGACGATGGTGTTGCTCGGACGGTTACCCGGAATGACCTTGTGCGGCGCGACACGCTGCACTTCTTCTTCCGGTACGCCCTTGGCGCGCAGTTCGGCCTCGGCTTCAGGGCGGGTTTTGCCCTGCATCAAGGCCTGGCTCTGGGACAGGCAGTTGGCATACAGCCACTGGTGGTGGTCGGACACCGGGTTGAAGCTGACGATCGGCACGATGAAATCGGCCGGGATCATTTGCGTGCCCTGGTGCAGCAACTGGTGGTAAGCATGCTGACCGTTGGCGCCAACGCCCCCCCAGATGACCGGGCCCGTGTCGGTCTTCACCGGCACGCCGTCCTGGCGAACGCTCTTGCCGTTGGATTCCATGTCCAGCTGCTGCAAGTGTTTGGTGATGTTGCGCAGGTAATGGTCGTACGGCAGGATCGCGTGGCTTTGCGCGCCCCAGAAGTTGCCGTACCAGATACCCAACAGGCCCAGCAGCGCCGGCATGTTCTCTTCGAATTCGGCGTTCTGGAAGTGCTGGTCCATGGTGTAGGCGCCGGACAACAGCTCCTTGAAGTTCGACATGCCGATCGCCAGCGCGATGGGCAGACCAATGGCCGACCACAGCGAGTAACGGCCGCCGACCCAGTCCCACATCGGGAAGATGTTCTCTTCTCGAATACCAAAGGCAACGGCGGCAGCGTTGTTACTCGAGACCGCAATGAAGTGGCGATACAGCTCGGCTTCGGACCCGCCCTGTGCGAGGTACCAGGCGCGGGCGGCGGTGGCGTTCTTCAGGGTTTCGAGGGTGGTGAAGGTCTTGGACGAGACGATGAACAGCGTGGTCTCGGCGCGCAGCTTCTGAGTCAGCTCGTGAAGCTCCGTGCCGTCGATGTTCGCCAGGTAATGACAGCGAACGCCTTTCTGGGCGTAAGACAGCAAGGCCTCGGACACCAGCTCGGGGCCGAGGAACGAGCCGCCGATGCCGATGTTGACCACGTCGGTGATGGGCTTTTCGGTGTAGCCACGCCACAGACCGTCATGAATGCGGCCTACCAGATCAGTGATCTGATTCAGCACCTTGTGCACTTCGGGCATCACGTTGACGCCGTTGACCAGCAGCTTGTCGCCGACCGGGCGACGCAGTGCGGTGTGCAGCGCCGGGCGGCCTTCCGAGCCGTTGACCAACTCGCCGTCGTACTGCGCCTTGATGGCTTCTTTCAGGCCGACTTCATTGGCCAGATTGACCAGCAACTGGCGAGTCTCGGCGGTGATCAGGTTTTTGGAATAGTCGAGAAACAGACCGGCACTGCTGAGCGTGAATTCGTCGAAACGCTTGGGGTCTGCGTTGAACGCCTCGCGCATGCTGAAGTTCTGCATGGCTTTGCGGTGATCGTTGAGCGCCTGCCAGGCGGGCAGGGTAGTGACGTCATGAGGAGTGCGGTAGTACGCCATCGCTGCGGGTTTCCTTGTACTTGAACTGCCTTTTTGGACACTGAAAAGCAGGGGTGGACATGAATTCTTGGGTGCGTCAGAGACTAGTCCCCGGCAGCGCCGATGTCTGCGCCTTGCTTTACCTTTGCTCGGTACTTTTTCTCACAGAGTAGAGTTGCCTGGTTCGTCACGAACTGTATCGGTATGGCATTGCGGGTGCGCCTAAAGTTCATCGCGCGAGCCCGGGTAAGCGAGGGCCTGCGTTTTACACCTGGTTTCGGCGCAGTGAGCATAGGCGCAGATGGTCATCCGATCACGTGACTTTTGCTTTACACATGACCGGAGATGTCCATGGGTCTGGGCGTGCAGCTTATTCCTTGACCAGATGGAGGTTGTCGATCAGGCGGGTCTTGCCCATGAATGCCGCGCCCAGTACCACCAGATCATGATCATCCGGGGTCGCGGGGCGCAGGTTGACCGCATTGCGAATCTCCAGATAGTCAGCGCGAAAGCCCGCCGCTTCGAGTGCGCTGATGCCGTCGCTGATCAATTGCCGATGGTCCTGCTCGCCATTTTGCAAGGCTGCGCCAATCTGTTTGATCACACGGTACAACGCAGGCGCTGCAGCGCGCTGGTCTTCAGTCAGGTAACCATTGCGCGACGACAACGCCAGGCCGTCGGCAGCCCGCACGGTGGGTTCGCCGATGATCTGAATGGGCATGTTCAGGTCGCGCACCAACGCGTTGACGACGGCCAGCTGCTGAAAATCCTTCTGACCGAAAATCGCGAGATCCGGTTGGACCATGTTGAACAGCTTGCTGACCACGGTCGACACGCCGTCGAAGTGGCCCGGGCGGCTGCCGCCACATAAACCTTCGGACACCACCGGCACGCGGACAATCGTCTGATTGGCCATGCCATGGGGGTACATTTCTTCGACCGTGGGCGTGAACAAGAGGTGGCAACCGGCCTGAAGCAATTGCTCCTGATCGGCAGCCAGCGTGCGCGGATAAGACGCCAGGTCTTCGGTCGGACCAAACTGAAGCGGGTTGACGAAGATGCTGGCGATCACGAAGTCAGCGCGTTGGACGGCCTTGGTGATCAGGGCGATGTGGCCGCTGTGCAGGTTGCCCATCGTGGGCACCAGAGCGATACGTTTGCCTTCGCTGCGTGCACGCGCGACAACGGCGCGCAACTCGCGAACGGTTTTTACTGTGTTCATGCCGAAAATCCGTGTTCTGTAGCGGGGAAACTGACGTCCTTGACCGCCCTGACATAGGCGGCAATTGCCGACTGAATGTCCGGCTGGCCGGCCATGAAATTCTTCACGAACTTGGGCACACGGCCGGTGATCGACAGGCCGAGCATGTCGTGAAGCACCAGCACCTGACCATCGGTGGCGCTGCCGGCGCCAATCCCGATCACCGGAATCTTTACGGCGTGGGTGATCTCCTCGGCCAACTCGCTGGGCACGCACTCCAGAAGAATCATCGCAGCGCCCGCCTGCTCCAGCGTAATGGCATCGGCCCGCATCTGCCGCGCCTGCGACTCCTGACGACCTTGTACTTTATAGCCGCCCAGCACGTTTACCGCCTGGGGCGTCAGCCCCATGTGGGCACACACGGGGACGCCGCGCTCGGCCAGCAACCGGATCGAATCGGCAAGCCACGCAGCGCCTTCGATCTTGACCATGTGCGCACCGGCTTGCATCAGCGTGGCGCTGTTGGCGAACGTCTGCTCGGGGGTTGCGTAGGACATGAACGGCAAATCGACCAGAATCAGCGCCCCCTGGTTGCCGCGCTTGACGCCGGCCACGTGGTACGCCATTTCGGCGGTGGTGACGGGCAGCGTGCTGTCGTGGCCCTGGAGGACCATGCCCAGCGAGTCGCCGACCAGCAGCACTTCGACGCCGGTCTGGCTGGCAGTGTGGGCAAAGGTCGCGTCGTAGCAGGTGAGCATGGTGATTTTTTCACCTTTCTGCTTCAGGGCCAGCAGGGACGTAACAGTGATATCGGGCATGAAAAGTCCTCATTCAGGCGCTGTGAATACTGCGGCGAGCGACGCGTGATTCATCTTGGGAGGCAGGCACATCGTCGTTCTGCGATGTTTGCAACGGCCTGTTCCGCGCCTTGTGGCCGGTCGTCCGGCTTTGGGACGCTTATCTTCGTGAGGAGGGGGCGGGAAGTCAATTCCGGGTATTGCGGGCTTCAGCGTGCCCGCAGAACTGTCATCAGCGCGGTAGTCGCTCCAGGCCCGAGAACGGGCACTGGCCGAGCAAATCGTCCAGCGCGCGGCCATCGGCGAGGATTATTCCGGGCGCCAGCTCTGCCAACGGGTAAAGCACGAACGCGCGCTGCTGCATCTGGTCATGCGGCACTTTCAGGCGCGGCTCATCGATGAGGCGATCCCCGAACAGCAAGATGTCGAGGTCCAGCGTGCGCGGCCCCCAGCGTTCAAGGCGTACACGGCCCTGATCGTTTTCAATGCCTTGCAGGGCGTCAAGGAGCGTAAGCGGGGGGAGCGAGGTGTCGAGCGCAGCGACCGCATTGGTGTACCGCGGCTGACCCGGCAGCAACGAGTCGCTGACATAGAAAGAGGACACTCCAGACACGCGGCTTTCCGGCAACAGGCCCATGGCTCTGATTGCTTCGCGCAACTGTTCGGCGGGGTCGGCCAGGTTGCTGCCCAGGCCGACGTAAACGCGCTCGATCATCGGGTCGTTATTCCGCGCCGTCAGCGCGCTTGCGCTTGCCGCTGCTGCTGCGACGACGTTTGCGCGGGCCTTGGCCGGTGGCGTCGGGCTTGCTGCCCAGGTCACGAATCATCTCGCGGCGTCCGGCGTCGTTGGCGTCTTGGTATTCCGTCCACCATTCACCCAGGCCGTCGGTTTCTTCGCCTGCGGATTCACGCAGCAACAGGAAGTCGTAGCCGGCCCGGAAACGCGGGTTTTCCAACAGCAGATCGGCGCGCTTGCCCGAACGACGCGGCAGACGTTCCTGCATGTCCCAGATCTCGCGGATCGGCATGGTGAAGCGTTTTGGAATCGCGATCCGCTGGCATTGTTCGGTGATCAGCTCGTGGGCCGCTTCCTGCATGGCCGGAATCGGCGGCATGCCACGCTCTTGCAAACGCAGCACGCGGGCGGGCAGGGCAGGCCACAGCAAGGCGGCAAACAGGAACGCCGGCGTGACCGGTTTGTTCTGCTTGATGCGCAGATCGGTGTTGGCCAGGGCTTCGCTGATGAGCGTATGGGTGTAGGTCGGATTGTATTCCAGCGCTTTGGAACTGGCCGGGAACAGCGGCTCGAACAGTTCGAGGTCGACGAGCATTTCGAACGTGGCCTCGGCGTAGCCTGAGAGGAACAGCTTCAGCACTTCTTCAAACAGACGCGCCGAAGGAATGTCTCGCAGCATCGGCGCCAGCGGGCGAATCGGCGTGGCGCTGTGCTTCTCGATGCCGAAATCGAGCTTGGCGGCGAAACGCACGGCCCGCAGCATGCGCACCGGGTCTTCCTTGTAACGCTGCTGCGGATCCCCGATCAGACGGATCAGGCGATTACGGATGTCGTGTACGCCGTTGGCGTAATCGAGCACACGCTCGGTGACCGGATCGTAATAAAGCGCGTTGATGGTGAAGTCGCGGCGCTGCGCGTCGTCTTCCAGAGTGCCGTAAACGTTGTCACGCAGGATCCGACCGCTCTCGTTGCGCGAAGACTGATTGCTGTCTTCGTCTTCGTCGTCGATCGGGTGATTGGCGCGGAACGTCGCGACCTCAATGATTTCACGGCCGAAGTGGATGTGAACCAGTTTGAAGCGGCGGCCAATGATACGGGCGTTGCGAAACTCGGCGCGGACCTGTTCGGGCGTGGCACTGGTGGCGACGTCGAAGTCCTTTGGGGTGATGCCGAGCATCATGTCGCGGACACAGCCGCCGACCAGGTAGGCCTGATACCCGGCGGTCTGCAGGCGCTCGACGATGTTCACCGCGTAGCGGCTGAATTGATTGCGTTGCAACGAATGCTGGCTGCTGCTGAGCACTTCAGGCGTTGTGCGCACATGTTGCAGCGGCTTGCGCAGTGGGGAACGGAATGACTGGAACAGCTTCTTCAGCATGGGAGGCACTGTTTGAAGGAATATTCGGCCAATTCTTGAAGAGTGACCGCACGATGGGCGGGGATTCTAGCATTTAGTCGAGGGATGGTGTAGGAGGCAGCGCGATGGGGGTGTGCAGGTGCTGAATGCGCAGCGGGGCGGGGGGTATCGAGAGGGTACGTGGATTACTGCAGATGCTACTGGGGGAGCCGAAGCTCCCCCAAAGTGCGTGCTCTTATTTTTATTGTCTGATGGGCTTTTTATTTTTGTTGACCGCCCAATTCACGGCTTTCGCCTGTGAAACCTCCCAATCGGGAGTCAAGAGCAAACGGATTGCTTTGGTCGCTGTGCGGCAATGATCTATCGATCCAACCAGTTCAGGCTCTACCTAAGGGTAGTTTTTTGTTGTTCTCGGCCTGGTTGCGGGACAAGTCCCAAATGCAACGCCTCTCCAAAAGAATCAGTTAGCTGCGCCTCCGCCGTGTTGTTCTTGTTATGCGTGAGTCGATTCGTCTTGTTTTTATTGTGTTGGTTTTGCGGGTGACTGATTTTTGTTGTTCTTGTACGAATACCTATAGCACCACCTGTGCCAACTTTTGCAAAACGGCCTACAGGCGCCTGAAATCAAGGGTGTGGCAAATTGACGCTATTTTGCGAAGGCGAAAAAAAACCGGGGATTCGTTACCGTACGCCCCGGTTTTGTTACGTCGTCATTTTCGCGGTAACAGTTTTTTCACATCGCCCGTAACCCGCGTGCCAGAGCCTCGCGCAGGGATGCACTCACGTTTCGCTGGCCACGCCGGTCTTGCGGCGCGGGATACCCAGGCGCTGGCGGCGCTCCCACAGGCACTTGCGGCTGACACCCAACTTGCGAGCCAGCTCGGTTTCGGTCATGTGGTCCTGATGCTCAAGCACGAAGTGCTGGAAATAGTCTTCCAGCGACAAGTCCTCGGTCGGCTCGCCAGCGGTAGAACTCGCCGAGCTGCCCGTCTGAGGCGCAAGGCCAATGAACTCGTTGGGGTCCAGGTCGCTCAGCTCAATGTCGATGCCCAGCAGCTCTGCGGAGATATCAGGGCTTTCGCAAAGGATCACCGCGCGCTCGACAGCGTTCTCCAGCTCCCGCACGTTACCGGGCCACGAATAGTGCCGAATGGCCTGCTCGGCATCGGGCGCAAACCGTAGGTCATTACGTCCGGCCTTGACGCTCTGCCGCGCCAGAAAGGCGTTGGCGATCTCGTTTACGTCCGCGCCGCGCTCACGCAAGGCGGGCAGTTTCAACGCGATGACATGCAGGCGGTAGTACAAGTCCTCACGGAACTGGCCCACTTTGGCCAGGCTCTTGAGGTCCCTGTGTGTCGCTGCGATCAGGCGCACATCGACTTTTTGCGACTGCACCGAACCCACCCGGCGAATTTCGCCTTCCTGGAGAACACGCAGCAGTCGCGCCTGTGCTTCCAACGGCAGCTCGCCGATTTCATCAAGAAACAGAGTGCCGCCGTCCGCCGCTTCAACCAGACCCGCACGACCGGCACTGGCACCGGTGAATGCGCCTTTTTCGTGGCCGAACAACTCGGACTCGATCAGGGACTCGGGAATCGCCGCACAGTTGACCGAAATCATCGGGGCTTTGGCGCGACGCGACAGATTGTGCAGCGCGCGGGCCACCAATTCCTTGCCCGTACCGGACTCGCCCTGAATCAGCACGTTGGAGTCGGTCGGCGCCACTTTGCGAATTTTGCTGTACATGTCCTGCATCGGCGCACACGAACCGATGATCCCGATCTCGCCGTTGCTGTTGTCCGGGCCGGCCTTGTCGCCGGTCGCTGCCTTGCTGGTGGCGGCGCGTTCGGCCTGCATGCTTTGCAGCGTCTGGCGATCCCGCAGGATGCGCGAAACGGCCTGAAGCATTTCGTCGTGGTCGAAGGGTTTGGCGATGTAATCCACCGCGCCCATCTTCATCGAATCCACGGCCGAGCGCAGGCTGGCGTAACTGGTCATGATCAGCACCGGCTTGCCCTGACCGAGCTTGATCAGCTCGGTGCCGGGGGCGCCGGGCAAACGTAAATCGCTGACGATCAAGTCAAACGAGGGGATGCTGAAACGTTCCTGAGCTTCCTGCACGGATCCGGCTTCACTGACCTGGTACTGATTACGTTCCAACAATCGACGCAGGGCGGAGCGGATAATGGTTTCGTCTTCAACGATCAAAATGTGAGGCATTGATTCGGTTCTCTCGACGGTCTCAGTTCACGGCGGACGTCGCTTCGACATGTCGCGGTAAGGTCACCCGAATACGGGTTCCGCGTTGGTGCTCGGGGTCAGCCGGGCTGTCGATGGTGATTTGTCCATAATGCTCTTCAACGATGGAATAGACCAGCGCAAGGCCCAGTCCTGTTCCCTCGCCCGGATCCTTGGTAGTGAAGAAAGGTTCGAACAAGCGGTCCATGATCGCTTTCGGAATACCGGTGCCTTCGTCCTCGACAATGAGGTCGACTGTGTGCTCGGAAGCCTCGCTTTTCACCCGCACCGCGCTGCCGGCAGGTGAAGCGTCGCGGGCGTTTGACAGCAAGTTGATCAGCACCTGCGCCAGCCGCTGTGGATCGCCATCGACCCAGTGGTTCGGGTTGCACAGGTTATAGAATTGCACTTCGAAATTGCGCCTGTTTAGCGCCAGCAGACCAATGGCATCTTGCGCCACCTCTGCCAGACATACGGGCTCGTCGGCATGTTGATGTCCGCCGGCATGGGCGAAGCTCATGAGCGACTGCACGATGCGAGAAACGCGCTTGGTCTGCTCGATGATCTGGCTGCTGATTTCCGTCAGTTCGCTGTCTTCTTCGCGTTCTTCGCGCAGGTTTTGCGCCAGGCAGGCGATGCCGGTGATCGGGTTGCCGATTTCGTGGGCCACGCCGGCCGCCAGTCGGCCAATGCTCGCGAGGCGCTCGGAGTGCACTAGCTTGTCTTCGAGCATCTGGGTGTCGGTCAGGTCCTCAACCAGAATCACCAGCCCGCTGTTACCCGGGGCAAGTGGCTCGTCAATGGCCGCCTTGTGCAGGTTGAGCCAGCGAGTCTGGCCGTCCAGAGCCAGGCGCTGCTTGTGCAAGTGTTCGTCCGGAACGTTGATGAACCCCAGCAGCAGCTGCTTCCAGGGATCGACGATGGTTTCGAGCCGTGACCCGACAACGCGCTGAGCGCCAATGCCGGTCAGCTCTTCCATGGCCTTGTTCCACATCAGGATTTCCTGGTCCTTGGCCAGGGAGCACACGCCCATCGGCAACTCTTGCAGGGTCTGGCGGTGATAACGGCGCAGGGCGTCCAGCTCGGCAGCCAGGCCGGTGAGGCGGGAGTGGTAATCCTCAAGGCGGCTTTCGATAAAGTGAATGTCTTCGGTGACGTAGTTTTCGCTGCCGGACTTGTACGGCAGGAACGTCTCGACCATGTCCTGCGCAACGCTTGGCCCCATCAGCCCGGAGAGGTTGGCTTCGATCCGGTCGCGCAAGCGCCTTAGTGCGTAAGGCCGACGTTCGTCGAAGGGGAGATAAAGATCCCGTAGCGCCTGTTCGACTTCTTTTTGAGCCGCTTTCGCCCCCAAGGGTTTGGCGAGCTGGGTCGCAAACTCCTGCGGCGAGGCGGCATGCAGCTCGCGCCGCTGCGGTCGACGAACGTTGTCTACCGCGCAGGCCTCCGCCGCACTCGCTTCCTCGGGGCTGGGATTGCTGAACAGTGAAATCAGGGTGAACACCAGCACGTTGGCCGCCAGTGACGCGATGGCCGCCATGTGCCAGCTGGTGTCGTCCAGCACGTAAATCATGTTCAGCAGGGGAATGTAGAACCCCTGGAAGTTACCGATCAGCGGCAACAGCATGCTGATCGTCCAGACCGCGATACCGGCGATCAGGCCGGCCATGAACCCGCGTCGGTTGGCAGCCGGCCAGTACAGCACCGACAGCACCCCAGGCAGAAACTGCAACGTCGCCACGAAAGCAACGATGCCCAGATTCGCCAGATTCTGCTTGGCGCCAAGCAAAAGATAAAAGCCGAAGCCGGCCATGATGATCGCGACAATCAGGCCACGACGGGTCCACTTCAGCCAGCGATAGATATTGCCTTCGGCGGGTGGCTGATAAAGCGGCAGCACCAGGTGATTCAGTGCCATGCCAGACAGCGCCAGTGTGGTGACGATGATCAACCCGCTCGCCGCAGACAGCCCGCCGACATAGCCGAGCAACGCCAGAGTCTTGCTGTGCGCGGCGATGCCGATACCGAGGGTGAAATATTCAGGGCTGGTGGTGGCGCCCAGTTTCAGCCCGGCCCACAGCACCAGCGGCACCGCCAGACTCATCAACAGCAGAAACAGTGGCAAACCCCAGCTGGCGCTGACGAGGGAACGCGGGTTGAGGTTTTCGGTGAAGGTCATGTGATACATGTGCGGCATCACAATGGCCGAGGCGAAGAACACCAGCAGCAGCGTCCGCCACGGGCCTTCCTGCAGGGGCGTGTGCAATGCCGCAAGGGCGCTCTGATTTTGCAGCAACCATTGTTCGAGGCTTTGCGGCCCATCAAACACGCCATACAGCGCATAGAGACCGATGCCGCCGATGGCGACCAGTTTGATCACCGACTCGAAGGCAATGGCGAACACCAGTCCTTCGTGTTTTTCCCGGGTGGCGATGTGGCGCGAACCGAAGAAGATGGTGAACAGCGTGATCAGCACGCAGAACGCAAGCGCCACGTAGTTGCGCACAGGCTCCCGGGTAAGAATGCCAATGGAGTCGGCCACGGCCTGGATCTGCAACGCCAGTAACGGCAGGACGCCGATGAGCATGAAGATGGTGGTCAGTGCCCCGGCCCAGGTGCTGCGAAAGCGGAAGGCAAACAGATCGGCCAGTGAAGAAAGCTGGTACGTGCGGGTGATTTTGAGAATGGGGTAAAGCAGAACGGGTGCGAGCAGGAAAGCCCCGGATACCCCCAGATAACTCGACAGGAAACCGTAGCCGTACTCGTACGCCAGGCCCACTGTGCCGTAAAACGCCCACGCACTGGCGTACACGCCCAATGACAGCGTGTAGGTCAGCGGGTGACGGATGATCCAGCGCGGAATCAGGCCACGTTCGCTGATCCAGGCGACTCCGAACAGCACCGTCAGGTAGGCGGCACTGACCAGAATCATCTGGGTCAGGCTAAAGCTCATCGGCATCTCGTTGGCTCTGCAGAATGAAGGTCACGACGATCAGAATCAGCCACAGCATGTACGGCCTGTACCAGGCGCCCGTAGCGTCGATCCACCAGTCCATGATGGCCGGGGAAAACAGATAGATGCCCACCACCAGCAGCAGGACCAATCGGTAAATGTACATTTGGCCTCCAGGTTGACTGACCAGAAGATGACGGAGCGGCATGGTAACGGATGGCGAAGGGGCTGCAAGCGACGTTTCCGCCAGCTTTGTGCTGCATGGTTTTGAATTGGCCGCCCAGGCTCAGTCTATTTGAGCTTCTTCAATGGAGCCGAGGCGGGGTATCGAATCGGCCGCCCAGTGTGCGATGGCCCAGTCCAGGACTTCTCGGGGTGTAGCGTGGTTCAGTTCAGCCGGCGTCTTCTGCCCCAGCGCGCGCAACCCTCGAAGCAGCAGCGGCGTGGCCCCATCGGGCGGTAATGGCGGCGAGCGATAGGACTTGCCCAGTTTATGACCGTCGGGCTGGGTAATCAGCGGCACATGAAGATAGCGCGGTTGCGGCAGGCCCAGCAGTTCTTGCAGGTACAGCTGACGAGGCGTTGAGTCGAGCAGATCAGCGCCCCTGACGATCTCGGTTACGCCCTGCCAGCCATCGTCGAGCACCACCGCCAGTTGGTAGGCGTAAAAGCCGTCCCGGCGACGAATGACAAAGTCGCCCACATCGCGGCCCAGATGCTGACGAAACTCGCCTTGCACCCGGTCTTCGAAGCGGTAGTGCAATTCAGGCACCCGGATCCGGATGGCCGCATCCTCGGGCGAATGCCCCGCATCTCGGCAAAAGCCCGGGTAAACGCCGTTGTAGGCTTCCAGTTGCTTGCGCGAACAGGTGCAGGCATAGGCAAGCCCATGGCCGAACCAGCGATTGATGACTGCCTGATACGCCTCATGCCGATCGCTTTGCTTCACCACTTCGCCGTCCCACTCGAATCCGTAGGCCTCCAGCGTCTGCAGGATACCCGCCTGTGCGCCCTGAACTTCACGGGGAGGATCGAGATCTTCCATGCGCATCAGCCATTTTCCGCCCACCGAGCGGGCGTCGAGGTAGGAGGCCAGCGCTGCGACCAGGGAGCCGAAGTGCAGATAACCGCTGGGAGTCGGCGCAAAGCGCCCTATATAAGAGGGGGTTTTCATGGGCGCAGATGGTACTGGAAATGAAACGTACGAAATACCGGACCGCCAGGCCAGTCGTGTGGGAAAACGCTACGCAGCTCGGCGGTCATTTCCAGCATGAGTACTCGCGTAGCCGGTTTTCCGGGCAAGGAAACAAAAAAGGACGCCGAAGCGTCCCTTTGCTGGGGCAACAGGTTATTTACCGACCTGTTTTTCCTTGATTTCAGCGAGGCTCTTGCAGTCAACGCACATGTCGGCCGTTGGGCGGGCCTCAAGGCGCTTGATCCCGATCTCGACGCCGCAGGATTCGCACCAGCCATATTCCTTGTCCTGGATCAGCTGCAGCGTTTTGTCGATCTTCTTGATCAACTTGCGCTCGCGATCGCGGGCACGCAGTTCCAGCGCGAATTCTTCTTCCTGGCTTGCACGATCAGCAGGGTCAGGGAAGTTAGCCGCTTCGTCCTTCATGTGAACAACCGTGCGGTCGACTTCTACCATCAGTTCCTGTTTCCACTTGGACAGGATCTTGGTGAAGTGCTGGCGCATCGGGTCGCCCATGTATTCCTCGCCCTTCGTCGCGACGTAGGGTTCGAAACCACTGATTGCCGGGGTGCTCTTTTGCTTTTCTTCGGTGGGCATGAACGGACCGCCTCTCACTCTTCTAAGCCATTACACAGGTTAAGATCCATCGCCGACACCTGCCGGCCCTGCGGCTGCAAGCGGGCGAACTTACCAGATCGAATCGGAGCGCGCTACTCCCGGTTGTCGAGGATGGCCTGCAGCACGCTCGTCAACTATGACCACAGCCTGACCGCCCGGTTTTATCTATTTTGCCGTGCCGTGAGTTTAGTGCCTGCAGCGTAAGTCCGGAGTTTTCTGGACTGCCGGCCGGAATCGCGTCAGCACGTGCTGATTAACGCTGTAGCCCGCTCAAGCGGCCGGGTAGAATCGTCGACCTGTCTCGCCCACCCCTCCAGAGGAAGGCCAATGCCCCAGCGTTATAGTGCGCGCAGCCGCGCCATCGAACCTTTTCATGTCATGGCGCTGCTGGCGCGGGCGAACGAGCTGCAAGCGGCGGGGCATGACGTCATCCATCTGGAGATTGGCGAGCCGGATTTCACCACGGCCGAGCCCATTATCAAGGCCGGGCAGGCAGCGCTGGCCGCTGGCAAAACCCGTTACACCGCGGCCCGTGGTCTGCCAGAACTGCGCGAAGCCATCTCTGCCTTCTATGCTCAGCGCTACGGCGTGAATGTCGATCCCGGCAGAATCCTGATCACGCCGGGCGGCTCGGGCGCGTTATTGCTGGCGGCGAGTCTGCTGGTCGATCCGGGCAAGCACTGGCTTCTGGCCGATCCGGGATACCCGTGCAACCGGCATTTTCTGCGCCTTGTCGAGGGCGCCGCCCAACTGGTACCCGTTGGGCCGGACGTGCGCTACCAGCTGACCGCCGATCTGGTCGCTCAGCACTGGAACGAGGACAGCGTCGGCGCACTGGTGGCGTCGCCAGCCAATCCGACCGGGACATTGCTGCACCGCGACGAGCTCGCCGCGCTCTCGGCGTCGCTCAAGGCGCGGGATGGCCACCTTGTGGTTGACGAGATTTACCACGGTCTGACCTACGGCACCGACGCAAGCAGCGTGCTGGAAGTCGATAACGACGCGTTCGTGCTGAATAGTTTTTCCAAGTATTTCGGCATGACCGGTTGGCGGCTCGGTTGGCTGGTGGCCCCCGAGGCGGCGGTCGGCGATCTGGAAAAACTGGCGCAGAATCTTTACATCAGCGCGCCGAGCATGGCGCAATCTGCAGCTTTGGCCTGCTTCGAGCCGGAAACCCTCGACATCCTCGAACAGCGCCGTGCCGAGTTTGCACGCCGTCGCGACTTCCTTCTTCCTGCGCTGCGCGAGCTGGGCTTCGTGATTGCCGTGGAGCCGGAAGGCGCCTTCTATCTATACGCAGACATCAGCGCATTTGGTGGCGACGCGTTCGCCTTCTGCCACCATTTTCTGGAAACCGAGCACGTTGCGTTTACACCCGGGCTGGATTTCGGTCGGTACCGGGCCAGCCATCATGTTCGCTTCGCCTATACCCAAAGTCTGCCTCGGCTTCAGGAGGCGGTCGAGCGGATCGCCCGCGGTCTGCGGAGCTGGCAAGGCTGATGCGTTTCTCTCCTCCCCTTGAAGAGGGTCGGCTGATCAAGCGTTACAAGCGCTTCCTGGCGGATATCGAGACGCCCAGCGGCGAGCAGCTGACCATTCACTGCCCGAACACGGGCTCGATGTTCAATTGCATGATGCCGGGTGGTCGGGTCTGGTTCAGCCGCTCCAACGACCCCAAACGCAAGCTGCCGGGTACGTGGGAAATCACTGAAACGCCACAGGGCCGTCTCGCTTGCGTCAATACCGCGCGCGCCAACAGGCTGGTTGAAGAAGCGCTCCTGGCCGGCGTAATTGAGGAGCTGGCGGGTTTTACAGCGCTGAAGCGCGAAGTCGCCTACGGTCAGGAAAACAGCCGCGTCGACTTCCGCCTGGATTACCCCGATGGCCCGCTGTACCTGGAAGTCAAAAGTGTGACCCTGGGTTTTGATGACAGCCGTGTGGCTGCGTTTCCCGATGCAGTGACCCAGCGGGGCGCCAGGCACCTGCGGGAGTTGGCGACGCTGGCCCGGGAGGGCGTGCGGGCGGTGTTGCTGTATTGCGTGAACCTGACAGGCATCGATGCCGTGCGGCCCGCTGCCGAAATCGATGCTGCCTACGCTGCCGCCTTGCAAGAAGCGGCGGCGGCGGGAGTTGAGCTCCTTGCGTATGGCGTGCAGCTCACCCCTGACGAAGTACGCATCGACCGGCGCCTCGAGATTCACCTCACGGAAACGCGTGCGCTCAGTCCGGTGCCGCTGGATTGATCCAGATGCCCTGAGCGTCTTCGCCGCAGTCGATCGCCCTCAGGGATTCTCCCTCGCAAGGTCCCGCCACGCACTCGCCACTTTCGATCAGGAACAGAGCGCCGTGGGTGGCACACTGAATCAAGCTGGCGCTGGTATCGAGAAAGGCATCCGGTTGCCATTCGAGCGGCACCCCGCGATGGGGGCACCGATTGGCGTACACGTAGACCTGACCCGCTCGCCGCACGGCCAGAATCCTTAGCGCATCAATGTCGAATCCGAGGCTTTTGCCTTCAATCAGCGCAGCGCTGTCGCACAGGTATTTCAGCAGGATCTCCTTGGCGCTTGACGCTCAAATGCAAATAATTATCAAATGCCTGGCCGCAGCAGGCTTCGCATTCTGCCAGTAGTCCAACCCGCCAGTCGATGAACGAAACCTCGCCGGTGGCGCCCCCAGGGTGATCGACTGCGCCTTTCTTAATAGAGGACGGACCTTTTATGCGCTTCATCAGGCTGATCGCGCTCGTTGTGGGCCTGTTGCTTGCCCACATGGCCTCGGCGGCTGCAACCGCGCCGCAACGCTGGGTCAGTGCCGGAGGCGCTTTAACGGAATGGATTGTCGCCCTGGGCGGCGAATCTCGTTTGGTTGGTGTGGACAGCACAAGCCAGCACCCGACGTCAGTCCAATCGCTGCCTGGCATCGGCTACCAGCGACAATTGTCGGCGGAAGGCATCCTCACGTTGCGTCCGCAGATGCTGCTGGGCACCGAGGAAATGGGCCCACCGCCGGTCATTCAGCAGCTGCGCGCAGCGGGCGTGCAAGTCGAGGTTCTGTCGGCGAGTGCAGGACTGCCTGCGGTACAGGCCAACCTGGAACGGCTAGGCGCGCTATTGGGCAAGGAGGGCCAGGCCCGACAGCTGGCCGATCAATACATCCAGCGGCTTGCGGCCGAACATGAGTAAGTGACGCAGCTCAAGCGACCTGCGCCAGGTGTGCTGTTGCTGGTCAGTCATGCAGGCGGCGCGCCGATGGTTGCCGGCGCAAACACGGTGGGGGACTGGCTGGTCAAACAGGCGGGCGGCCGAAACCTGGCGACTCACACAGGCTACAAAGTGTTTTCCACAGAGGCGATGAGCGGACTCGATCCTGACGTCCTCGTCGTCAGTGATCGGGCGCGAGGCGGCGTTCGGACCCGCGACGCATTGCTGCGTGAAAACCCGTTGCTCGGGACGACAAAGGCCTTTCGGGATAGCCGCG
The DNA here is from genome assembly GCF_036387035.1 of Pseudomonas sp. GTDB lineage: Bacteria > Pseudomonadota > Gammaproteobacteria > Pseudomonadales > Pseudomonadaceae > Aquipseudomonas. The sequence goes on from NZ_DASVUM010000075.1 coordinate 38,194, forward strand.
TCGTGGAGATCGATCCCACGCTGCTGGTGGGCGGTCTGGGGCCCCGTTTGCCGGATGCAGTGAACGCCTTGGCAGCCGCTTTTTATCCAAACGCTCTGTCACAAAACGCCCGGGTTTCTCCTCCCCGATGAAGCGATATCTCGCCCCCAAAACGCTGTTCATCTTGCTGGGCTTCGCCTGTTTGCTGGCGATATGGCTGTCCCTCGCGCTCGGCCCTGTCAATGTGCCGATGCTGGATACCGTGCGCGCGCTCCTTCGTCTCTCGGGCCTTCCCGTGGTACAGGATAATCTGCAGCAGGCGGAACTGATCGTGGGTCAAATCCGCCTGCCTCGTACGTTGCTCGGGCTGGCGGTGGGTGCAGTACTGGCGTTGTCAGGCGTTGCGATGCAGGGCCTGTTTCGAAATCCTCTCGCCGATCCCGGTCTGGTCGGGGTTTCCAGCGGCGCGGCGCTGGGTGCGGCGGTGGCCATTGTCGCCGGGGCCTCGCTGGGCGGTTTGCCCGAGCCCTTGCAACCTTATCTGCTGTCAGTCTGCGCCTTCGCCGGTGGGCTTGGGGTCACCGCAATCGTCTATCGGCTCGGACGTCGCGATGGCCAGACCAGCGTTGGCACGATGCTGCTGGCGGGTGTGGCGATGACTGCGCTGGCCGGCTCGATCATCGGTCTGTTCACGTATCTCGCCGATGACGCCAGCCTTCGGACGCTGACGTTCTGGAACCTGGGCACCCTCAACGGCGCCAGCTATGTCCGGCTCTGGCCGCTTCTGCTGGTGTGCACGGCGGTGATCCTCTGGCTGCCGCGCCGAGCCCGCGCACTGAATGCGCTGCTGCTTGGAGAGTCGGAAGCGCGTCATTTGGGGATCGACGTCGAACGTCTCAAGCGCGAGCTGATTCTGTGCATCGCGCTCGGCGTGGGGGCAGCCGTTGCGGCGGCGGGGCTTATCGGTTTTATCGGCCTGATCGTACCGCACCTGGTGCGATTGCTGACCGGGCCGGACCATCGCGTCGTGCTTCCCGCCTCGGCGCTGGCAGGCGCGACGCTGCTGCTTTTTGCCGACCTGTTCGCCCGGCTGGTCATGGCGCCGGCGGAACTGCCCATCGGGATTGTTACCGTGTTCATTGGCGCGCCGTTTTTTCTTTTTCTGTTGGTCCGAGGGCGCAGCTGATGTTGATTGCCAGAGACCTCGGCGTCATGCGTGACGGCAAGCGGGTGCTCGCCAACGTGGAGTTGGCGTTGGCACCTGGGCAGGTGCTTGGCGTGCTGGGCCCCAATGGCGCCGGCAAGAGCACATTGATGGCGGCTCTGTGCGGCGAACTCGGCCCGACCCATGGTCAAGTGTTACTGGATGGCCTTCCCCTGGATCAATGGCGCGGACCCGAGCGGGCGCGGCGGCTGGCTGTGCTGCCACAGATCTCGACATTGAACTTTGCGTTTAAAGTTGAGGAGGTGGTTGCAATGGGCCGCTTGCCTCATGCCAGCGGCCAGCAGCTCGACGACGAGATCGTCCAGCATTGCCTTGCCGCCGCCGATGCGCTGCACCTGCTGGCTCGCAGTTACCTGACGCTCTCGGGCGGTGAGCGCCAGCGGGTTCATCTGGCCCGCGTGCTGGCCCAAGTGTGGCCGGGGGAGGAGGGTCAGGTTCTGTTGCTGGATGAGCCAACGTCGGCGCTCGATCCGCTGCACCAGCACACCACGCTGTTGGCCGTTCGGGCGTTCGCTGACCGTGGAGGCGCCGTAATGGTGATCCTGCACGACCTCAACCTGGCCGCCCGCTATTGCGACCGACTGTTGTTGCTGAATCAGGGCAACGCGCCTCTGTCCGGCACCCCACAGCAAGTGCTGACGCCTGAAGCGTTGGAATCGGTATTCGGTCTGGATGTTCTGGTGCAGCCCCACCCGGAGCGCGGGCATCCGCTGGTAATTGCTCGCTGACGAGTGCCTGGCAGCAGCAGACTTCGACTGTTTTAATGACGTCACGCCCCCCATTCTTAAGCGCTTGCGGGCAATGTCCTTCGGACAATTCTTGTAATGATGTAGTCCTGCTCTTTTGCGTCTTAGTGCCCGCTTGGGGGCAGGCGATCTCGATTATCGTCGCCTCCAGCCTAAGGTATTGAGGATGTGTGATGAGCGACATAAGCGAAGCGATTGGCAGGTTCGAGGTGGATCAGTTCTTGGCGCAGCAGGCCATTGGCCTGATGGAGTTGGCCTCTTTGAATGCTGACGACACGCCAGAAAAGATCATTACCTTGTGTCAACGAGCCCTGACGCCGGTCGGGCATGTGGCCGCCGTCTGCGTGCTGCCCAGATTCGCAGGACTGGCGCGGCGCACGCTGGACAACCTTCAAGCACGGGAAATCATGGTTGTGGCCGCGGTTAATTTCCCGACGGGTTCACCTTCTGTCAGCCTGGCCGAGCAGGAGACCCAGGCGGCAATCCTTGCGGGCGCCGACGAAGTCGATCTGGTTTATCCCTTTCATGCGCTGCTTGGCGGAGACAGGCAGATTGGCGCCGACATCGTCAGCGCCTGCAAGGCCAAGTGCGGTCGGGCGGCGTTGACCGTCACGCTGGAAACCGGCGTGCTGCGCGATCCGCAGGTGATCCATGGGGCCAGCTGTGTGGCGATTCAGGAAGGTGCCAGTTTTCTTAAAACCAGCACCGGCAAGCAGATCGTCAGTGCGACGCCCCAGGCCAGCCGAATCTTAATCGCGGCCATTGCCGAATCGGGCGCGCACGTGGGTATCAACGTTTCAGGGAATGTGCGGACGCTCGACGAAGCGCGCGTCCATATGGATTTGGTCAAGGCACGATTCGGCCCGCGTTGGGTGGAGCAGGGAAGGCTGCGGCTGGGGGCGACCAGCCTGCTGGATGATCTGTTGGTTCGTCTGGGCGTAGGGGCTTAACATACCGCGGGCAAAAAAAGACCCGGCAAAGAGCCGGGTCAAAAACCGTGATTAGCCTGATGAGGAGATAATCTGAGAGTCCGAACCAAGGAGCCTTTCAGGTTATCGGCCAGTCTCGCGACCGGATGTGATAATCATAGTGATTCTCATTTGTAAGTCAACAGCGTTCTGCATTCTTTTTACCTGCCTGATGTCATGGTTCCCCTACCGCCTGGAGTCGGCTCTTTAGCTCGTTGTCCAGGAACTCTTTGCGCTCCAGAGGCAGCTCACACCAAGGGCGATTCAGCAATGCGCCTTCCAGCGAGTAAAGAAGTGCCTTGGAGGCGCGAAACCCCCTGACTTTAACGGCCCGGTAGGCCTGGATTGCACCAAGGCGGCGCAGGTCGGCGGTGTTGTGGATACCCGCCGCGTGAAGCCATTGAACCGAGGTTTTCCCCAGATTTTTCATACCCAGCAGCTCATCGTCCATAATCGCGAACCCATCCGCTCATTCCGTGAAATAACTTCTCCAGTGACCCGACGCAAACTGAAAAGACGAGCCATGCTCTTGAGCGTAGACGGCCGCGAGTGTCGGTGTGTAGGGATGTAACCGGAATGCCGCAGTCGCCGCCGAACGGTAGGGGTAAGAAAGATAAGGGGGCAGGGGCCTGCATGGCTGCGCATGCGGGGCGGGGGGCAAGTTTATGTCCTGGACGGTGCGATAAGCGCTAGCGAGTGCGATAACGCAGGCGCGTACCGAAGTTGACCGACATCAATATCTCGTCGGCACTCAGTTCAGGCGGGAAGTATGCACCGGAGATTTGCGCATGAGCGATGCTCGCGCCTTCCAGCTTTGTCGTCCTGAAATCAACGCCTCGCAGGTCTGCGGACCTGAAATAGGCATCACTGAAATCGATCCCGTCAGCATTGAGTTCACGCAGATCGAGACCGCGAAAATCTCCGCCTGACAGGTCTACGGGACCCTGATCGGGCCGTTCAAGGTTGAAGGTCGTCACGTCGTCTTTTCGCAGTAGCGCGAACAGGGGCGAGTCGAGCTGCTTGGGCTGGTTCATGTGCCGTCTCCTTTGTTGGAATTCTGACGCCACTATAATGCCACCAGCGTCGAGCCGTGAAGCGATATCCTTCACGACTCGACCACTGGTGGGTCGGGGTTATCAGAGCCCCGGCAGATGCTGGCGAATGTCCGCGACCAGCGTATCCAAATCGCCACTGACGTTGGTCTCGACGTGCCTGCTGCGCACTATCTCGTCAGCGGTCAGTGCCTCGCGGCTGGCCAGCTGCGCGTCGATGACTTCCATGGTCGCGTCGGAAGGATCCTGGTTCTGCGACTGACGCTGCGCTAGCCACCCTTCAATGACTGCCTTGGGCGCGGCGCAGTCAATTATCAGAAACGGAACACCCATCGCTTCGGCGATCTGCGCGGTCGCCTGACGCTGCGCGAGCTTCAGATACGTTGCATCGATGACCACAGGCAAGCCTGCGCGAAGAACAACACCGGCCAGCTCATTCAAGCGCTGGTAGGTTGCGGCACTGACTTCGGCGGAGTACAGGTCGTTGTGGTCGGTAAATTCACGCTTGCGCTCGACATCCGAACGCAGGCGGATGGCACCCAGTGCTTCGACCAGGCGCATGGCAACCTGGCTTTTGCCGACAGCGGATACGCCGTGAGTGATCGCCAGAAAGTTGGTCGGGATGGCGCTGTAGCTCTCAGCGAGATTGGCGTAGTTACGGTATTGGCGCAGTGTCGCGGCGCGCTGCACCTGGTCAGCGTCGGCATTCAGGCTGAACAGCGCCACCTTCGCCCGCACCAGTGCGCGGTAGGCTTTGTAGAAGTTGAGCAATTGAAGGCCCGCATAATCGCCGGTCAGCTCCAGGTATTGACTGACGAACCGACGAGACAGGCTCTTCAGGCCACGGTCTTCGAGGTCCATTGCCAGGAAGCCGATGTCTGCGTACACATCGGTCATGCGGAAGGGCTCGTTGAATTCGATGCAGTCGAAGATCACCACCTTGCCATCGATTAGCGTTGCGTTGCCCAGGTGAATGTCCCCGTGGCATTCGCGAACAAAACCGTCCAGCTTGCGCTGGTTCATCAAAGGCTTGAGGCGCTCGAAACTGGTGTTCGCCCACGCTTCGAGCGCTTCCAGCTGGATAAGGTCAGACTTTTCGCTGAGGAAAGGCAGGATCTGCTCGAAGTTCTGCGTGACCGGTGCCATCACACTGTCAGGGCTGCCGAGGGGGTTTTCCATCGGGACTTGGGGCGTCTTGAGATGAAACTCGGCGATCTGCCGGGCCATGTCGTCGATGTGGGCAGTGGTCAGCTCGCCTTTGGCTTGCAAAGTGCTGAGCAACCCGTCCTGTGGGAACTGGCGCATTTTCAGCACGTACTCGATCGCTTCGCCCTCACCATTCAATTGCGGCGCCTCGATGGTACCGGTGACAGGCAGCACTTCCAGATACAGATCGTCCGTCAGGCGCTGGTTCAGCATCAGTTCCTGCTCACAGAAATGCTGGCGCGCGGACAGGCTGGTGAAGTCCAGAAAGCCGAAATTGACCGGCTTCTTCATTTTGTAGACGTACGGGCCGGTAAGCAGCACCCAGGAAATATGCGTCTCGATGACCTGAAACTGTTCGACCGGATGAGGAAACAGGGCGGGGTTTTGCAGCGCGGCTATCAGTGTCTGGCTCACGGACGATCCTTGAAAGGTGATAAGTCGATGGAGAAGTAGCGAAAGGCGGTCATTATGGCCGCTCGAGACATTGCTGCAAACCGCTTAAAGCGTGGTCTGTCGGGGCCTATGAAAGTGCGTATAATCCGCCGCCATGACCCGATCCCGCACCCCCAAAAAATCCCCCAAACCCACCAACAGCCGGCTGCGCAGCCTGTTGGGCTGGGCCCTGAAACTCAGTCTTGTCGGGCTGGTGATCCTTGGCTGCTTCGCCGTTTACCTGGACTCCATCGTTCAGGAAAAATTCTCGGGCAAGCGCTGGACCATCCCGGCCAAAGTGTATGCACGGCCACTGGAGCTGTTTGTCGGGCAGAAGCTTTCACGTGACGATTTCCTCCTGGAGCTCGACGCATTGGGCTACCGCCGTGAGAGCGTGGCGAACGGGCCAGGCGCTGCAGCGGTGAGCGGCAACGTCGTTGACCTCAATACCCGCGGCTTCCAGTTTTACGAAGGCGCCGACCCGGCGCAGCAGATCCATGTGCGGTTCTCGGGCGATTACGTCGCGGAGCTAACTTCCGCCAACGGCGCCAAGCTTGCCGTTGCGCGGCTTGAGCCTTTGACCATCGGCGGCTTGTATCCGAAGAATCTCGAGGACCGGATTCTGATCAAGCTCGATCAGGCGCCTCCTTATTTACTCGACACGCTCGTCACGGTGGAAGACCGGGACTTCTACCACCACTTCGGTGTATCGCCGAAGGGGATCGTGCGAGCATTCTGGATCAACGCATCCGCTGGGCAGATGCGCCAGGGCGGATCGACGTTGACTCAGCAGTTGGTCAAAAACTTCTATCTCACCAACGAGCGCAGCATTACCCGCAAGCTGACCGAAGCGATGATGGCTGTTCTGCTGGAGATCCATTACAGCAAGCAGGAGATCCTTGAGGCCTACCTCAACGAGGTCTTTGTGGGGCAGGACGGTCAGCGTGCCGTTCACGGCTTTGGTCTGGCGAGTCAGTATTTCTTCAGCCAGCCGCTGTCGGAGCTGAAGCTGTATCAGGTCGCCTTGCTGGTCGGTCTGGTCAAAGGACCTTCCTACTACAACCCGCGTCGCAATCCCGAGCGTGCGCTGGAGCGCCGCAATCTGGTCCTTGATCTGCTGGAACAACAGGGGGTTGCAACGCCGGATGTGGTCGCAGCGGCCAAGAAAATGCCGCTGGGCGTGACCAAAACCGGTTCGCTGGCGGACAGCTCGTTCCCGGACTTCCTTGATCTGGTCAAGCGCCAACTGCGGCAGGACTACCGCGATGAGGATTTGACCGAGGAGGGCCTGCGGATCTTCACCAGTTTTGACCCGATTCTGCAGATGAAATCCGAAGCTGCCGTGCGTGAAAGTTTCGCGAAGATTTCCGGGCGCAAGGGCGCGGACGAGATGGAATCGGCCATGGTCGTGACCAATCCGGAAACAGGTGAGGTCCAGGCGCTGATCGGCAGCCGACAAACAGGTTTTGCAGGTTTCAATCGTGCGCTGGATGCCGTCCGGCCGATCGGTTCATTGGTCAAACCGGCCATCTACCTGACCGCCCTCGAACGTCCGCAGCAGTACACGCTGACCAGTTGGGTGCCGGACGAACCCTTCCAGGTAAAAGGCGCCGACGGCCAGATCTGGAAGCCCCAGAACTACGACCACAAGGCCCACGGCAACATCTTTCTCTATCAGGGGCTAGCGCATTCCTACAACTTGTCCAGCGCGAAGCTAGGCCTGGACCTGGGCATCCCGAACGTCTTCAAAACCCTGACCAAACTGGGCGTGACCCGCGAGTGGCCGGCGTTCCCGTCAATGCTCCTGGGCGCTGGCGCGCTGACGCCCATCGAAGTGGCGACGATGTACCAGACCATCGCCAGCGGCGGCTTCAATACGCCATTGCGCGGCATTCGCAGCGTATTGACCGCCGAAGGAGAGCCGCTCAAGCGCTATCCGTTCCAGATTCAGCAACGTTTCGACCCGGGCTCGATCTATCTCCTGCAGAACGCCATGCAGCGGGTGATGCGCGAAGGCACGGGTAAATCGGTGTACAACGTGCTGCCGAGCACATTGAATCTGGCAGGCAAGTCGGGCACCACCAACGACTCCCGCGACAGCTGGTTTGCCGGCTTCAGCCAGGATTTGCTGGCGATCGTCTGGATGGGCCGCGATGACAACGGCAAGACCCCGTTTACTGGGGCTACCGGTGCTTTGCAGATATGGACCAGCTTCATGAAGAAGGCCGATCCGTTGCCGCTGGACATGGCCATGCCGGACAACGTCGTGCAGGCCTGGGTCAATGCCAGTACTGGGGAAGGCACCGACGCCAGCTGCCCGAACGCCGTCCAGATGCCGTATATTCGCGGCAGTGAGCCGCAACCCGGCCCGACCTGCGGTGGGCCGTCAGCGCCTGCCGATTCGGTGATGGACTGGGTCAAGGGCTGGTTGAATTGAGCCTGGTTGAATTAAGCAAAGAGGATGTGACGTGAACAAGTGGTGGATTCCGGCGGTAACGGCTCTGGCTTTGCTCAATGGTTGCGCGTCCCAGACGCGCAGTGCGATCCCGGTGGTGGACTCAGGGTCGCGCGTGTCCAACGGCGAGCGCGTCTCGTCGACACGCAACAACACGTACCGGGCTCCGGTGCAAGCGCCGGCGCAGTCGCAGGCGATCCAGGAAGATTCCGGTGTTACGGTGATGGTGCCCGGCGGTGCCAACGCCAGTGGCGCGCCTATCTCGACCTTCGTGCCACCGGTTACGGCACCGATCAGCACCGCACCGATCACGACGGCGCCCGCCACCCAGGCGCCGGTCAACAACACCTACACGCCGCCAGCGACCAGCAACACCTACAATATGCCTGCCTCAGCGCCGACCGGCATTCCGTCTGCATCCAGCGGCGGGTTGTCGGAAGACGAGCAGTTGGATGGGCCTGTACTGGCCTTGCTGACCACCGCTCAGCAGCAGCAATCCGGTGGCGATCTCAACGGCGCAGCTTCTAGCCTTGAGCGGGCGCAACGCGTCGCTCCCCGTGAGCCGCAGGTCCTTTACCGTCTGGCGCAGGTGCGCCTGGCCCAGGGCGACGCGCCTCAGGCTGAGCAATTGGCGCGCCGTGGTCTGACCTACGCCAATGGCCGCGCAAGCCTGCAAGCCAGTCTTTGGGGCCTGATTGCCCAGTCGCGTGAGAAGCAGGGTGATGCAGCAGGCGCAGCGCTCGCACGGCAGAAAGCCAATGGATAACCGCTTCCCGGAAATCGCCGATCAGTTGCTGTTGATTGAACGCGAGTTACGGGTGCTGGGATGGTGGCAGGAAGTGCCGCCCAGTGATGAGTCGCTTTCCAGCCGTGAACCCTTCTGCGTCGACACGCTGGATTTCGACCAGTGGCTGCAATGGATATTCCTGCCGCGCATGAAGATCATCCTGGAGGAGGATCTGCCGTTGCCGACCGCCTCCGGTATCCTGGAAATGGCAGAGATGGTCTACGCCAGCCGTGTCGAGGAGGCGCGTGCGTTGCTGGCGCTGCTGAAGGGCTTTGACCGGTTGATCGTTGAGTCCGTCTGACCTTCAGTTGCATTGATCGTCGAGGTACGTCTTGACCTCGGCGATGCGCGCCTGGCGCTCCTCTTCGGTGAACCGCCTGAACTCGCCATTCACCTCCTGTCGTACCCGCGGGTTGTTCTGCAGCTGCGCGAGGTTGGTGCGCTGTTCCTCACACCCCTCTTTGCGCTTCGCTTCCTGAGCGGCGACTTGCTTCCTGACTTTCGCATCAACCGCTTCCTGCTCCCGCGCGCCTTCCTGACTGGGCGGTGGCGGGGCAGGCGGTGCTGCGACGGGCTTTGCGGTGTCGATTTCCTGTGCTGTCTGTCCGGCGGGCGGCTGGGCGTCGAAATGCGTGACGCCTTGAGCGTCGACCCATTTGTATATCTGAGCCGCCTGGCCGACCGCCGGGGCGATGGCGATTGTCAGGGTCGCGGCAAGTATCATCCAGCGCATTCCCGGTTCCTTACTTCTGTGGCAATGGCAGGAAACCTATCACAAGCGTGTCGCAACGACCTCATTCGGTGCCTTTTGACCGGTGACGGACGAAGAAAGCGCATCGATGACTTGACTTGCGGGGGGCGAATCCGAACAATCAAAAGCTCGCTGTAGAGGGACTGCCAGAAGCAGACCGTCTCGGTAGATCATGAGGCGCACACCCGCGCCGACCCGAAACACCCGCAACGCGTTACCTCGCGCTGGGTGGGAAGACCCCGAAACACTTAAGGGGCGATCCCAATACTTGCTCAGTCAGTGCTGACGTAGTCGGCGACCACCGTCGCTCATGCTCTGCTTTGCAGTAAACCTATTAAGACCCGTCTCCTCGCTTGTGTGGACGGTATTCTGGCGTTTTAGAGGTGAACAACGTGGAGCTTTTATCTGGCGCTGAAATGGTCGTCCGCTTTTTGCGTGACGAAGGCGTTGAGCATATCTACGGGTACCCCGGCGGTGCCCTCCTGCATATATACGACGCGCTGTTCAAAGAACCGGCTGTGAGCCACATCCTCGTTCGTCACGAACAGGCTGCGACTCACATGGCTGACGGTTACGCTCGTGCCACCGGCAAGGCAGGCGTTGTTCTGGTGACTTCAGGCCCCGGCGCAACCAACGCCATCACCGGTATCGCTACCGCCTACATGGACTCGATCCCGATGGTGGTGCTGTCCGGCCAGGTCCCGAGCAACATGGTCGGGACCGACGCGTTTCAGGAAACCGACATGATCGGTATCTCCCGGCCGATCGTGAAGCACAGCTTCATGATCAAGCACCCGTCAGAAATCCCGGACGTCCTGAAAAAGGCGTTCTATCTCGCTCAGTCCGGTCGTCCTGGTCCTGTCGTCGTCGACATTCCGAAAGACATGACCAACCCGGCCGAAAAATTCGAATACGTCTTCCCCAAGAAAGCCAAGCTGCGTTCCTACAGCCCGGCGGTTCGTGGCCACTCCGGCCAGATCCGCAAGGCCGTGGAAATGCTGGTCGCGGCCAAGCGCCCGGTCATCTACGCAGGTGGCGGCGTGATCATGGGCAACGGTTCGGCGCAGCTGACGGAACTGGCGCAGCAGTTGAACGCGCCGGTGACTAACACGCTGATGGGCCTGGGTGCCTATCCAGGGACTGATCGCCAGTTCGTCGGCATGTTGGGCATGCACGGCAGCTACACCGCCAACCTTGCCATGCACCATGCGGATGTGATTCTTGCCGTGGGAGCGCGTTTCGACGACCGCGTGATCAACGGCCCGGCCAAGTTCTGCCCGAACGCCAAAATCATTCATGTCGACATCGATCCGGCTTCGATCTCGAAAACCATCAAGGCCGACGTGCCGATCGTCGGTCCGGTGGAGAGCGTACTGACCGAGATGGTTGCAACCCTCAAGGAGCTCGCCGAAACCCCTAACAAGGACTCGGTCGCAACATGGTGGAAGCAGATCGAAGAATGGCGTGGCGGTGGGGACCTGTTCCCCTACAACCGTGGCGACGGAAGCGTCATCAAGCCGCAGACGGTGATCGAGACACTGTGCGAAGTGACCAATGGCGATGCCTACGTCACTTCCGATGTCGGTCAGCACCAGATGTTCGCGGCTCAGTACTACCGCTTCAATAAGCCCAACCGCTGGATCAACTCCGGCGGCCTGGGCACCATGGGCTTTGGTCTGCCTGCCGCGATGGGCGTAGCGCTGAGTTTTCCGAATGACAACGTCGCCTGTGTCACCGGCGAAGGCAGCATTCAGATGAACATTCAGGAGCTGTCCACCTGCCTGCAGTACAACCTGCCGGTCAAGATCATCCTGCTCAACAACGGCGTGCTCGGCATGGTCCGTCAGTGGCAGGACATGAGCTACAGCGGCCGTCACTCGCATTCCTACATGGAATCGCTGCCTGACTTCGTGAAGCTGGTCGAGGCTTATGGTCATGTCGGTATGCGCATCACCGACCTCAAGGACCTGAAGCCGAAGATGGAAGAGGCTTTCGCCATGAAAGATCGCCTGGTGTTCCTCGATATCAAGGTGGACGTCGGCGAGCATGTTTATCCGATGCAGATCAGAGACGGCGCCATGCGTGACATGTGGCTGAGCAAGACGGAGCGGACATAACCATGCGGCACATCATTTCGCTATTGCTGGAAAACGAACCGGGTGCGCTGTCTCGTGTGGTAGGCCTGTTTTCGCAGCGCAACTACAACATTGAGAGCCTGACGGTGGCGCCTACCGAGGACCCGACCTTGTCACGTCTGACGCTGACCACGGTTGGCCATGATGAAGTGATCGAGCAAATCACCAAAAACCTCAACAAACTGGTAGAGGTGGTCAAGCTGGTCGATCTGTCGGAGAGCGCCCACATCGAGCGCGAGCTGATGCTGATCAAGGTGAAAGCCACCGGCGCACAACGTGCCGAGATCAAGCGTACCACCGACATCTTCCGCGGCCAGATCGTCGATGTTTCCAGCAGCGTTTATACCGTGCAGTTAACCGGGACGAGCGACAAGCTGGACAGCTTCATCCAGGCGATTGGCACCACTGCCATTCTGGAAACCGTTCGCAGCGGCGTGACGGGCATCGCCCGTGGCGACAAAGTGCTGAGCATCTAATCTCATTTTGCAAATGGCCTTGCGGCCAAGTTATCAGGGGAATTCCATGAAAGTTTATTACGACAAAGACTGCGACCTTTCGATCATCCAGGGCAAAAAAGTGGCCATCATCGGTTACGGCTCTCAGGGCCACGCTCAAGCGTGCAACCTGAAAGATTCCGGCGTTGATGTCACCGTTGGCCTGCGCAAAGGTTCGGCCACTGTCGCCAAAGCTGAAGCTCATGGGCTGAAAGTGACCGACGTGGCGTCCGCCGTTGCCGCTGCCGATCTGGTCATGATTCTGACCCCGGACGAATTCCAGTCCCAGCTGTACAAGAACGAAATCGAACCGAACATCAAGAAGGGCGCAACACTGGCCTTCTCCCACGGTTTCGCGATTCACTACAACCAGGTTGTTCCCCGTGCCGACCTCGACGTGATCATGATCGCGCCGAAAGCACCGGGCCATACCGTACGTACCGAGTTCGTCAAAGGCGGCGGCATTCCTGACCTGATCGCCGTCTACCAGGACGCTTCGGGCAGCGCCAAGAACGTCGCTCTGTCGTATGCCTCGGGCGTCGGCGGTGGCCGTACCGGCATCATCGAAACCACGTTCAAGGACGAGACCGAAACTGACTTGTTCGGCGAGCAAGCCGTTCTGTGCGGCGGTACCGTTGAACTGGTCAAAGCCGGTTTCGAGACCCTGGTTGAAGCCGGTTATGCGCCGGAAATGGCCTACTTCGAGTGCTTGCACGAGCTGAAGCTGATCGTTGACCTCATGTACGAAGGCGGTATCGCCAACATGAACTACTCGATCTCGAACAACGCCGAGTACGGCGAGTACGTGACCGGCCCTGAAGTCATCAACGCCGAATCCCGTCAGGCGATGCGCAACGCTCTGAAGCGCATCCAGGACGGCGAATACGCCAAGATGTTCATCGCCGAGGGCGCCAGTGGCTACCCTTCGATGACCGCCAAGCGCCGTAACAACAAAGCGCACGGCCTGGAAGTCATCGGCGAGCAACTGCGTTCGATGATGCCTTGGATCGCGAAGAACAAGATTGTCGACCAAGCCAAGAACTAAGATTCCATATCGGTTTCTTGCATGAAAAAACGCGGCCCTCGGGTCGCGTTTTTCGTTATGGAGACTCATCTGGTATAAAGCTGCATCGTTTGACGGCCTAGCGGTCGCAAGCATTTGTCGAAATTCTTCAGCTGCAAGGTATTGTCCATGAGCGAACGTCCCGAAGAGCCGAACAAGGCTTCTGACGCCGAAAGCCTGCTACCGATTGATGAACACATTGAAGAGGGCCATGACGCTGAAGGGCGCAAGGTCCGTCATCGCGGCATTTACCTGCTGCCCAATTTGTTCACCACCGCGAATCTGTTTGCCGGCTTCTACGCCATCATCAGCGCCATGAGTGCGCAAAGCGCGTTGAGTGCCGGTGATCAGTTGAGCGCGAGCAAATACTTTGCGTTCTCCGCCATCGCCATCTTTGTTGCCATGGTGCTGGATGGTCTGGATGGCCGTGTCGCGCGGATGACCAACACTCAAAGCGCGTTCGGCGCGGAGTATGACTCGCTGTCCGACATGGTCGCTTTTGGTGTGGCGCCTGCGTTGTTGGCGTTTGGCTGGGCACTGGGTGACATGGGCAAGGTCGGCTGGATGGTCGCCTTCATCTATGTCGCGGGCGCAGCGTTGCGTCTGGCGCGCTTTAATACCCAAGTCGGCAAGGCGGACAAGCGTTACTTCATCGGCCTGGCAAGTCCTGCCGCCGCGGGCGTTGTGGCGGGCACCGTATGGGCATTCAGCGATTACGGCATACAGGGCTCGAAGCTGTCTTTTCTGGTCGCGCTGCTGGTCGCGGCCGCCGGGATGCTGATGGTGAGCAACATCAAATATAACAGCTTCAAGGAGCTGGACCTCAAGGGACGCGTGCCGTTTGTTGCCATTCTGGCGGTGGTCCTGGTGTTCGCCGTGGTGTTCAGTGATCCGCCGCGCATCCTGCTGCTGATATTCCTCGGTTACGCGGCGTCCGGTCCGATCCAATACCTGCTGCGGCTGCGTCGCCAGAGGTAGTTAGTCGAGCTGCATTTCCCGCATACTCCGCAGCTATAGATGCTTCAGTTCTCTATAACTGCGGAGTCATCATGCTGATACAGATCCCTTCCACATCCGACTGCAAAGAATCGGATGTCACCCCCGAATCCATCTACCTCTCGCGTCGAGCATTGCTCGGCAGCACGCTTGCAGGGCTTGCCGTCAGTGCGGTGCCTGGTTGGGCGCAAGCCGAGGAAGCGTCGCGCTACGCCGATGTTGAAGCCGGCGCTGCCCCGGACTGGTTCAAGGGCAAGTTGGCCGCGACGAAGTGGCAAGCCGTCACCGTCAAGGACGAGACGATCACGCCGTTCAAGGACGCGACCCACTACAACAATTTCTACGAATTCGGGACGGACAAGGGTGATCCTGCGCAAAACGCCGGCTCCTTGAAGACCGAGCCCTGGAGCGTTGTCATTGATGGAGAGGTCGCCAAGCCTGGCCGCTATACGCTCGAAGATTTCATGAAGCCTTATCAGCTGGAAGAGCGTATCTACCGTCTGCGCTGCGTAGAAGCGTGGTCCATGGTCATCCCGTGGTTGGGTTTCCCGATCTCCGAGCTGCTCAAGCAGGTCGAACCCACCGCCAATGCTAAATACATCCGCTTCGAGACGCTGCAGGATCCCAAGACCATGCCTGGCCAGCGCTCCGGCTTCGCATTGATTGATTGGCCCTACGTGGAAGGGCTGCGCCTGGATGAGGCGATGAATCCGCTCGCGATTCTGGCGGTGGGCATGTATGGACGAGAGTTGCCCAATCAGAATGGCGCGCCGCTACGTCTGGTGGTGCCTTGGAAATACGGGTTCAAAAGCGTGAAGTCCATCGTGCGCATCAGCCTTACAAGCGAACAGCCGAAGACGACATGGCAGAGCATCGCGGCGAGCGAGTACGGCTTTTATGCCAATGTGAACCCGACTGTTGACCACCCTCGTTGGACCCAGGCCCACGAGCGGCGTCTGCCCAGCGGGCTTTTCAGCCCCAATATTCGCCAGACCGAGATGTTCAACGGGTATGGGGAGCAGGTTGCTTCTCTCTATTCAGGCCTGGACCTACGGAAAAACTATTGATGCGTTTCATGCCTTGGCGAGTGTCGGTCTTTGTGGCTGCGGCATTGGTGCCGATCTTCTGGCTCTATCAGGCGTGGATCTTCGCCTTGGGGCCTGATCCCGGCAAGGTGCTGGTAGATCGCCTTGGACTGGGTACCCTCGTATTGCTTTTGATCACATTGGCGATGACCCCGTTGCAGCGTACGACGGGCTGGCCCGGGTGGATTGCGGTTCGCCGGCAGTTGGGGCTGTGGTGCTTTACCTATGTGTCGCTGCACATGTTGGGCTATGGCTTCTTCATCCTGGGCTTTGACTGGGCGCAGTTGGGCGTTGAGCTGGTAAAGCGGCCCTACATTATTGTCGGCGCGCTGGGTTTTCTCGGTCTGTTGTCGCTGGCGGTTACGTCCAATCGCTATAGCCAGCGCCGGCTGGGGGCGCGCTGGAAGAAGCTTCATCGCCTCAGTTACCTGATTCTGGGTCTGGGTTTGCTGCATATGTTGTGGATTGTGCGGGCTGATCTGAGGGAGTGGGCTATATATGCAACGATCGGCGTTCTCCTCATGTTGCTTAGAATCCCTGTAATTGCTGGGCGTATCCAGCGTCGCCGCATTAAGAACAGCTGCGTCGCCACAAAAGTTTAAATAAGTGCTTGACGCCCCTCTGGATCTGTCTATAATTCGCCCCACTTCCGGCGCAGACGAAACGGAAAACTCCTTGATAATCAAAGAGTTGGACGAAGTAAGCAGCGAGGAATGCTTCGATTCAGATGCTTGAATCGAC
>NZ_DASVUM010000076.1:0-31986 GCF_036387035.1 Pseudomonas sp.
ATGGAGGCGCGTATCTACCTGGAGCCGGCGCTGGCCTCCCTGGCCGCGCTGCGTGCCAGCGGCGAGCAAATGGCAATCCTGCGCCGGCTGGCTGAACGCACCACTCACCAGCAACACGCCAGCGAGCCCGACGCCGAGGGCATCGAGCTGTGGGACAGCGCGCTGCACCGGGGCATCGCCGAGGCGGCAGGCAACCGGCTGATGCTGGACATCTTCGAGATGCTGGACGCCATTCGCCTAGACCCGGCGTGGCGCGACCTGCGCCAGCGCGCCCGCAATACCGACCGCCTGAGCACTTACAGCCACGATCACCACGACATCATCGGCGCCATCGAAAGCCGCGATCCGGCCAAGGCGGCCACCGCCATGCGCGGCCATTTGCGAGCGTTGCAGCAAGCGCTCGATCACGTCATTCAGCAAGACCTCGAGGCCAGCGTATGAGTGCTACTGCTCCGAACCCTGCATCCGTATTAAGCGTCAGCGACCTCACGGTGCGCTTCAAGGACGCCCCGGCGAATGTCGTCGACGGCGTGTCATTCGCCATCCAGCCGGGCAAGACCCTGGCCATCGTCGGCGAGTCCGGCTGCGGCAAAAGCGTGACGTCGATGGCGTTGATGGGCTTGCTGCCCGACACCGCTACCGTGCAGGCCAGCGCCTCCGGTTTACTGGGCGAGCCGTTGCTGGGCATGTCTGATGAGCGCCTGCTGGACGTGCGCGGCAACCGCATGGCGATGATCTTTCAAGAGCCAATGACCTCGCTCAATCCGGTGTTCACCATTGGCGATCAGATCGCCGAAAGCGTGATGCGCCATCAGGGGCTGTCGGCGAGCGCAGCCCGGCAGCGCGCGCTGCAGATGCTGGAAAAAGTCCGCGTGCCCGATGCCCTTCAGCGCCTGGATGCCTACCCCCACGAGCTGTCGGGCGGCATGCGCCAGCGCGCAATGATCGCCATGGCGCTGGCCAACGACCCGGCGCTGATCATTGCCGACGAACCCACCACCGCCCTGGACGTGACGATTCAGGCGCAGATTCTGTCGCTGGTGGCCAGCCTCCAGGCCGAAACCGGCACCTCGATGATGCTCATCACCCACGACCTTGGTGTGGTCGCCGAAGTCGCCGACGAGGTCATCGTGATGTATGCGGGTCGCGTCGTTGAAAGCGGTTCGGTCAAAACCCTGTTCGACGACCCGCAGCACCCTTACACCATCGGGCTGATGGGCTCGATGCCCTCGGTCGGCCCTCGCGAAGGGCGTCTGGCGACGATCAACGGACGCGTGCCGACGCCGGCCGAAATGCCCAGTGGCTGCCGCTTCGCCAGCCGTTGCCCGTTCGTCATCGCCGCCTGCCGGGAAGCCCGTCCGCCCTTGCTGGAAGTCAGCCCCGGGCATTTCGCCGCCTGCATCCGCGCACCACTTGAACAGCATCTGGGAGTCAGCGCATGAGCCTGTCAGGCCAACCCGTTGTCGAGGCCGGGATCAGTGAATCGGCGCCCGATAAACCGATTCTGGAAAGCATCGCGGTCAGCAAACACTTTCACAGCGAAGCCGGACTGTTCCAACGCAAGAAACCTCCCGTGCAGGCCGTCAACGAGGTGTCCCTGGCCGTGCGCCGGGGCGAGACGCTGGCGCTGGTGGGTGAATCGGGCTCGGGCAAATCGACCCTGGGCCGGGTGCTGCTGAACCTGCTCAAGCCGACGGCGGGCGACGTCATTTATGAAGGTCGCAACCTGGGTAATTTGCCCGCCGACAAGCTGCGTCAGGTGCGCCGCGATTTGCAGATCATTTTTCAGGACCCGTTCGCCTCGCTGAACCCGCGCATGAGTGTGGACGCGATCATCGGCGAGCCGATCTGGCTGCACCGCGACGACAGCCGCAGCGCGCGTCAGGACAAGGTCGCCGAGCTGCTGCGTACGGTCGGCCTGGCGCCTGAGCATGGCAGCCGCTTTCCCCACGAATTTTCCGGCGGCCAGCGTCAGCGCATCGGCATCGCCCGGGCGCTGGCGTCGGAGCCACGGCTGATCCTCGGCGACGAGCCGGTGTCGGCGCTGGACGTGTCGGTGCAGGCACAGGTGGTCAACCTGCTGGAGGACCTCAAGCACCAATTCGGCCTGACGCTGCTGATCGTCGCCCACGGTCTCGCGGTGATCCGCCACATGAGCGACCGCGTGGCGGTGATGTACCTGGGCGAAATCGTTGAACTGGCGCCGGTCAACGCGCTGTTCGAGACGCCCTTTCATCCTTACACCCAGGCGCTGATGGCCGCCGTGCCGGTCAGTCATCCAGACCTTCGGCGCCCGCGGCCGTTGCTCGGCGGTGATATGCCGAGCCCGAGCAAGCCGCCGTCCGGCTGCCGCTTTCACACCCGTTGCCCCCACGCCAAACCGCTGTGTCGCGAGGTGAAGCCGCTCTTCGACACCGTCGAGCCGGGGCGTCAGGTGGCCTGCCATTACTGGCGCGAAATCGCCAATGCCGGCGCCGGTTCGCTGATCGTGCCCACACCCAGCGCCGCCTACAGCCAGCGCCTGAACCTGTTCAAAAGCCATCAAGCCCTTTCTCTGGAGAGTCAGCCATGAAGTTCGCCCACCTGATGACAACCACGTTGTTGCTGCTCGCTGCGAATGCGGCTGTCGCTGAAACCACACTGCGCATCGGCATTCAGGACGACCCTGACATGCTCGACCCGCACCGCTCGCGCACCTACTCGGGGCGTCTGGTCTACACCGCGCTGTGCGACAAACTGGTGGACGTCAACCCGGACTTGACCTACGCGCCGCAACTGGCCACCGCCTGGAACTGGAGCGAGGACGGCAAGACGCTGACCATGACCCTGCGCGACGGCGTGACCTTCCACGACGGCGAGGTCTTCGACGCCGCCGCAGTGAAGTTCAACCTGGACCGCGCGCGCACCCTGCCCGACTCGCTGCGCAAGAGTGAACTGGCCTCGGTGGAAAGCGTTGACGTGATCGACGCGAAAACCGTCGCGATCAAGGTCAAGCAGCCCGACGCGACGCTGATCTCGCAGCTGTCAGACCGTGCCGGGATGATGCTCGCGCCCAAGGCCTCGGCGACCGACGTAGCCTCCAAGCCGGTGTGCTCCGGGCCGTACAAATTCGTGCAGCGGGTGCAGCAGGACCGCATCGTCCTGGAGCGCTTCGACAACTACTGGAACAAGCAGGCGTACCACTTCGACAAAGTGATTTTCTTGCCGATTCCCGACACCTCGGTACGCCTGGCAAACCTGCGCTCGGGGGACCTGGACATCATCGAGCGCGTCGCGCCGACTGACGTTAAAACCGCCCGCGCCGACAGCCACGTGCAAGTGTTCAGCACGCCGGGGCTGGGTTACATGCAGCTGATGTACAACACCAACAACGGCGACAAGGCCAACAACCCGCTGGGCAAGGACAAGCGCGTGCGCAAGGCGTTCGAGCTGGCCATCGATCGCGACGCGATCAATCAGGTGGTGTTTGAAGGCCTGTACGCACCGAGCGCCCAGCCGTTCCCGAAAAACAGCCCGTACTACGACAAGGACTTGCCGCTCCCGACCCGTGACGTTGAAGCCAGCAAAAAGTTGCTCGCAGAAGCAGGCGTCAAGACACCGGTCAGCGTTGAGCTGAAAGTGGCCAACAACCCTATCGCCCAGCAGGTCGGCCAGATCATTCAGGCGATGGCCGAAGAAGCCGGTTTCAAGGTCAATCTGATCGCCACCGAGTACGCCACGCTGCTCAGCGAGCAACAGGCGGGCAACTTCCAGATCGGCATGAGCGCCTGGTCTGGACGTCCTGATCCGGACGGCGACATCCACCAGTTCGTGACCTGCAAAGGCGGTCAGAACGACGGGCATTTCTGTGACCCGAAACTCGACGAGCTGCTGAACAAGGCGCGCACCGTGAACGACCAGGCCCAGCGTCAGGCCATCTACTTCGAGGCGCTGCGCCTGCTCGCCGAAGACGTGCCGACCAGCTACCTGTACTTCGATCCGCGAATCATCGCCATGCGCAGCAACCTCACCGGTTTCGTGCCCAACCCCGATGGCCTGATTCGCCTGAACAACGTCGCTTTCAAATGACAGCGGCGCGCGTGGACAACCGCTTCGGCCGCGAGGATTCGTCATGCTGACCTTCATCCTGCGACGCCTGCTCAGTGCCATTCCGACGCTGATTCTGGTTTCGCTGTTTGTCTTCACCCTGCAAAAGCTGCTGCCCGGTGATCCGGTGCAGGCCATGGCGGGTGAAGAGCGCGACCCGGCGGTCATGGAATACCTGCGCGAGAAATACCGGCTCAACGACCCGCTGCCGCTGCAATACGTGCACTGGGTCGGTAACGTCTTGCAGGGCGACTTCGGCACCTCGTTGCGCACCGAGCAACCGGTGACCGTGCTGCTGGCGTCGAAGCTGCCGGTGACGATCGAACTGGCGGTGCTGGCGCTGCTCATTGCGCTGGTGATCGGCATTCCCACCGGGGTGATCTCGGCGGTTCGCAAGGGCACGTCGGTGGACTACGCCGCCAACGTGTTCGCCTTGTCGGGGATCTCGATTCCGCACTTCTGGCTGGGGATTCTGTTGATCATGATCTTCGCCGTGAAGCTGCAATGGTTGCCGGCCTCGGGTTTCGTGCCCCTGGGTGAAGACGTCGGGCAGAACCTGAAAACCCTGATCCTGCCGGCCTTCGTGCTGGGTGCCGGGCTGTCAGGCGTGCTGATGCGGCACACCCGCAGCGCGATGCTCGAAGTGCTGCGCGCCGACTATGTTCGTACCGCGCGGGCCAAAGGTCTGTTCCCGCGCACGGTGATTCTCAAGCACGCCCTGCGCAACGCACTCATGCCCATCGTCACGCTCACCACCTTGCTGTTCGGCGAATTGCTCGGCGGCGCGGTGCTGACCGAACAAGTGTTCAGCATTCCCGGCTTCGGCAAAATGATTGTGGATGCGGTGTTCAACCGCGATTACGCCGTGGTGCAAGGCGTGGTGCTGTGCGTTGCGATCGGGTTCCTGTTGCTCAACCTGCTGGCCGACGTGCTGTATCGCCTGATCAATCCGCGCCTGAGGACTGCCTGATGACTTCGATTGCGACCCATCCTTCAGCGCCGCTGAACCCGCCGTCCCAAGCGCCTTTGAGAGAACCCCTAAGGCCACGCACGCGCTCGCCGTTCGTAAAGAAATTCCTCGCCAACAAGGGCGCGGTGGTCGGCGCAGTCGTGCTGATCATCTTCATTCTTGCCGCGCTGCTGGCGCCTTGGATTGCGCCCCATGATCCGCTGAAAGCCAACTTTCTGGCCGTGCGCAAAGCGCCGTCGCTGATCTACTGGCTGGGCACCGATGAGCTGGGCCGTGACCTGTTTTCACGGCTGCTCTGGGGCGCGCGCAGCTCGTTGCTGGCCGGCGGCGTTTCGGTGGCGATTGCCATGGTCATCGGCGTGCCGCTGGGCCTGTTAGCCGGTTACTTCGGCGGCAAACTCGACGCGGTGATCTCGCGGATCATGGAAGCGCTGCTGTCGTGTCCGTTTCTGGTGCTGGCCATCGCGCTCGGCGCGTTTCTCGGCCCGAGCCTGAGCAACGCGATGATTGCCATCGGCCTGTCGGCGATGCCGATCTTCTCGCGCCTGACCCGTGGTCAGGTGTTGGCCATTCGTCACGAAGACTACCTGGAAGGCGCCCAGGCCATCGGCCTGCCGGACCGCTGGATCATCCTGCGTTACGTGCTGCCGAACGTGCTCTCGCCACTGGTGGTGCAAGCGACGCTGACGATCGCCTCGGCCATCCTGGCGGAAGCAAGCCTGTCCTTCCTCGGCCTGGGCCAGCAACCCCCCTCGCCGTCCTGGGGCTCGATGCTCAATACCGCGAAGAACTTCATGGAACAGGCGCCGTGGATGTCCATCGCCCCGGGTGTGGCGATCTACATCACGGTGCTGTGTTTCAACCTGCTGGGCGACGGGCTGCGTGATGCCCTTGACCCGAAAAGCTGATGGCGCTCGGGTTCACCCGCCGAAGCTGTCCTCGATAACCGATTCACTGCCAAGAAGAGAACGACTGCATGTTCGATGATCTGGATTACAGCCAACCCTACGCGTCCGCCCGCTCGCCGGTGATGGGCAACAACATGGTCGCCTGCTCGCAACCGCTGGCCGCACAGGCCGGGCTGGACATGCTGCGTCAGGGCGGCAACGCCGTTGACGCCGCCATCGCCGCGGCCATGGTCTTGACCGTGGTCGAGCCCACCGGCTGTGGCATCGGCAGCGACGCGTTCGCAATCGTCTGGGACGGCAAGACGCTGCAGGGCCTGAACGCCTCGGGCCGCTCACCCAAGGCCTGGACGCCGGAACACTTCGCCGGCCAGTCCGAAATGCCCCAGCGCGGCTGGGCCTCGGTGACCGTGCCGGGCGCCGTCTCGGCCTGGGTGGCGTTGTCCGAGCGCTACGGCAAGTTGCCCTTCGCCACCCTCGCCGCGCCCGCCATTGGTTATGCGCGCGACGGGTATCAGGTCACGCCGATCATTGCCGAGTTGTGGCGTCGCGGCGCCGGCCTGTTGAAGGATCAGCCGGGCTTTGCCGAGTGCTTTTTGCAAGGCGGCAAAGCACCCAAAGCCGGGGAGAAGGTCGCGCTCAAGGATCACGCAAAAACGCTGGAACTGATTGCAGAGACCAAAGGCGAGGCGTTCTATCGCGGCGAACTGGCCGAGGCCATGATCACTCACGCCAACGCCAACGGCAGCGTGATGAGCCTTGAGGACCTGGCCACCCACCGCGTTGACTGGATCGACACCCTGTCCGTGCCCTACGCCGGCGCCGTGGTTCACGAGCTGCCGCCGAATGGTCAGGGCATCGGCACGCTCGCGGGCCTGGGCATGCTTGAAGCGCTGGGCGTCGGCGCCCACGCGGTGGACAGCGTCGACACCGTGCATCCGGTACTGGAAGCCATGAAGCTGGCGCTGGCCGACCTCAATCAGCACGTCACCGACAACGATCATATGCGCGTCGCCGCTGAACACATGCTCGACCCGGCGTACTTGCGCGACCGCGCGGCGTTAGTCGGCGAGCAGGCACAAGACCCGCTGCATGGCGCGCCCAAGGCCGGTGGCACGGTGTACCTGTCGGCGGCCGATGAGAGCGGCATGATGGTGTCGTTCATTCAGTCGAACTACATGGGATTCGGTTCCGGGGTAGTGGTGCCGGGCACGGGCATCAGTCTGCAGAACCGCGGCGCGGGTTTTACCCTGGACCCTGATCACGTCAACACCGTTGCGCCAGGCAAGCGGCCGTTTCACACCATCATCCCGGGCTTCGTGATGAACGCCGACGGCACGCCGTTGATGTCTTTCGGCCTGATGGGCGGGCCGATGCAGGCTCAGGGGCACTTGCAGATGATGCTGCGCATCCTGCGCTATAAGCAGAACCCCCAGGCCGCCGCCGACGCGCCCCGCTGGCGCATCGAGTCCGGCCTGAAGGTCGCGGTGGAGCGCTCGTTTGATCCGCAGGTGATCGAAGCGCTGCGCGCGCTGGGCCACGATGTGGAGGTCGAAGACCCCAGCGGCGTCTTTGCCTTCGGCGGCGCGCAGATCATCCAGCGCACCGCTCATGGTTACGTGGGCGGCACCGATCCAAGGAAAGACGGGTTGGTGGCCGCTTATTGATCTGGCCGGGAGGCGGTAGAGGCCGCTTCCCGGCTGAAGCCGGTCCTACTAAAGCGCGCGGTGTGCCATTTAAACCGCCTTCCCGGCTAAAGCCAGTCCCACTCAATGCGCGGTGTTCGTAGGACCGGCTTTAGCCGGGAAAATGCGCGTCCTGCTGAACCCCTACGTTGCTGACGCGTAAACCTGTAGGCGCCGGCTTGCTGGCGAACGCGTTAGGCCAGCCACTGCAGAGGTCGGCTGACACAATCGGTTCGCCAGCAAGCCGGCTCCTACGAATCGGGTGGGCGCCGGGTCGGTTCGTGTCGATCAGCCAGACACCACAGCGATAACCCCAACCACACTCAGCAGCATCACCGTGCAACCGAGCATGACCACTTCGCGTAACGGCGGCGCAACGCGCTCCTGGGTCATCCCTCGGGCGCTTTTGCGGTAGCGGGCGTTGAGGCCGATCTGGATCAGGATGCCCGCGATCAGCGAAAGGATGACGGGCAGCAACGCCATCAACCCAAACGGCGGAATCCAGCGCAGGAACAGGATGCATACCCCGATCAACGTCAACAGCGTCCGCCGCCATGCCAGCAACGTGCGCTCGGGCTGCAGCCCGGGATCGTCGTGGCGCAACGGCGCCGACGGGACGGGATGACGGTGTCGATTCACGACGCGCCGGCGATCAGGAAGACAATCAATCCCGCCGCCACCAACGCGCCGCCCATCGACAGAATCGGCACCAGCACCGGCAACGGCAGCGGCTTGCGCTGACGCATCGCCCGTTCGACCTTCAACCAGCGAGTGCACGCACTGGCGCTGACCAACAACGCCAGCACCAGCAATGACAAGGCAACGCCCCGACGCAGGCCCGGACTGAAGACCTCGTTGGTGAAGGCTTCGACCGCGATGCCGCCCGCCAGAAACGCCAATGCCGTGCGAATCCAGGCGAGAAAGGTGCGCTCGTTGGCCAGGGTAAAGCGCGGGTCGGGTTCGCAGCCGCCGCCGAGCAGCGAAGCCGACAGCCGATCACGCTCGGGTGGCGTGGCGGGGGCGCTGGCGGGAGGGGGAAGGTTGCCGGGCTCGGGGGAGTTCATGTCGCACCGTGGTCGGGTAAATGCGATGAATCATACCGATCAAGTCCGGCAAAGGCCCGTGTCCCAGCGACATCGGGGTGCCTGTCGCCGAACCGCGACCGGGTCGCTCGTTAATAGGGCGAATATGCGTCGTCCACCCGGATACGGACTGACGGAGCCTGCTCAGTGTTGCCGAAACGCACATAACCTGTAGGAGCGTGGCGTGTCCCGCGATCGGGGACGCAGTCCCCGTACATCCTGCCAACGCGCTATGTCTGGAAAGTCTGGAAAAAAGCATTCGCCGGGTCACGACGGGTTCCCCGCCGATCGCGGGACAAGCCACGCTCCCACAGTCAGGTTATCGCTTCGCCAGTTCCATCCACACCGCGCCGTCAGGGTACTGATACCGCTCCAGCGTCTCGGGCTGCATTTCGATGCTGTAGCCCGGCCGCTGCGGCGGCATGTAGCGGCCACGGCGGATGACCACCGGATCGAGGAAGTGCTCGTGCAGGTGGTCGACGTATTCCAGCACGCGTTTGTCCAGCGAGCCGGACACGGCGATGTAGTCGAACAGCGAGATGTTCTGCACGTATTCGCACAGCCCGACGCCGCCTCCGTGAGGGCAAACCGGAACATCAAACTTGGCGGCCATCAGCAACACGATCAACACCTCGTTGAGCCCGCCCAGTCGTGCTGCGTCGAGTTGGCAAAAGTCCAGTGCGCCGGCCTGGAACATTTGTTTGAACATCACGCGGTTGTGGCAATGCTCACCCGTCGCCACGCCGATCGGTGCGATGCGCTGGCGAATGGTCGCGTGGCCCAGGATGTCATCGGGGTGAGTCGGCTCCTCGATCCACCAAGGCTCGAACGCCGCCAGTCGGCGCATGTTGCTGATGGATTGCTCGACGCTCCAGACTTGATTGGCGTCCATCATCAGCGTGCGTTCCCAGCCCAGTTCGTCGCGCAGGATCGCGGCCCGACGCATGTCTTCTTCGAGGTCCGAGCCGATCTTCTGTTTGATGTGCGTCCAGCCTTCGGCGACGGCTTCGCGGGCCAGCCGACGCATCTTTTCCTCTGAATAGCCCAGCCAGCCCGGCGCGGTGGTGTAGCCCGGATAGCCCTCCTCCAGCATCTGCGCCTCGCGCCTTGCCTTGCCCGGCGCTTGCCGACGGAGCAGTGCGATGGCTTCTTCAGGGGTGATGGCGTCGGTGACGTAGCTGAAGTCCAGGCATTTGACCAACTGCTCAGGCGTCATGTCGGCCAGCAACTTCCAGACCGGCTTGCCCTCGACCTTGGCCCACAGGTCCCAGACCGCGTTGACCAACGCGGCGGTGGCCAGATGAATCACGCCTTTTTCCGGCCCCAGCCAGCGCAACTGGCTGTCGCCTGCAGTGATCGCGTGCCAGAACGCGCCCATGTCGGCGGTGATCGATTCCAGGCTCAGCCCCACCACGCAGGGCGCCAGGGAGTGAATCGCGGCGGCGCAGATCTCGTTGCCGCGCCCGATGGTGAACGTCAGGCCGTGGCCTTCAAGCCCGTCTGACGAATCGGTGTGCAGCACGACGTAAGCGGCGGAATAGTCCGGCGCGCTGTTCATGGCATCGGAGCCGTCCAGGGACAGCGAGGTGGGAAAACGGATGTCCCGCACGGAAATGGAGGTGATCTGCATGGTGGGCTCTTGTTATGGGTAGCGACATGGACGTGTGGGGGTGACTGTAGGCCGAACCGCGATACAGGCATAATCGCCAAATCCTAATCATCGATACCTGATTTGATATGTCAGACACTCCCCCTGCTGCCGATCTGCCTGGCTCCTTCGCGACGCTGAAAATCTCCAGCCGGCAGATTGCCTTGCTCAACGCCCTGGGCGAACTGGGCAATCTAGGCAAGGCCGCGACGGCCATTCACACCAGTCAGCCTGCCGCCAGCCTGTTGTTGCAACAGCTGGAGGAGCGTCTCGGCGTGCAATTGTTCGAGCGTTTGCCGAGGGGCATGCGGCCGACGCTGTTCGGTGAGGTGATGGTTCGCTACGCCCAGGGCGCGCTGCATGAGTTCGAATACGCCGAAGCGCAACTGGCTGAACTGGCACGTGGGGCGACGGGGATGGTGCGCATCGGCACCGTCATGGGCCCGGTACCGACGCTGCTGACCCGAGGCGTGCTGGCGTTCAAGGCCGCGCACCCGAAAGTGCGGATTGCCCTGGAAGTCGGCACCAGCGACGAGCTGCTGCCAGCGCTGATACGGGGCGATTTCGATGTGGTGCTGGGCCGGCTGCCCGATCAGCTCGACGGGCGAAGCCTGGATATTCAGCTGTTCGAGCAGGGAGAGCAGATGCGCATCGTCGCCCGCCCACATCACCCGTTGCTGAAACACAACGCAGCGACGCAGCCAGACCTGACGTTGGCGGACCTGGCGCCACTGACCTGGATCCTCCACCCCATCGGCAGTCCGATGCGCCGACAGGTTGAAAATGCCTTGCAGGCCGCGCAGCTGATTCAACCGCTGGACATCGTTGAAACCCGCTCGATTCTGGCCACGACGTCGATGCTTGAATCCTCGGACATGATCGCCGTGGTGCCCAATGACGTCGCCCAGCACTACGCGCGTTACGGCATGATCACCCTGCTGCCGGTCGAGCTGCCGCTGGCCATGGCCAATCTCGGGCTGCTGACCTCCAAAGCCAGGCCGAAGTCGGCAGCCGTAGAAGCGTTGCTCGTGTTTCTAAAGTCCCGGTTGAGCGCCTGACTCGATAACCTCGGGTTATCGCGCAATCGAAACCTTTCATTGGGAAATTACCCACCGGCTTCATAGAGTGGCTGAAAATCGGCCTGCAACGTCCGCGCTTGACGCGGCTGCCTGATACGCCGTGAATAACAATAATCGGCCTGCAACGGTGCCGCTTCCCCATGGAAGCAGTGGTCTCGCACCGCTGACGCAGGCCGCAACCGTCATGAGAGGCCGCATGGAACTCATCGCCAAAACTCCCGCGTTCGACAGCAGCGCGCTGTTCATCCGCCTGAACCCCCTCGATAACGTGCTGATCGCCCGCCAGACACTGAGCGAAGGCACGTACCTGGACGAAGAGCATGTCACTGTCTCGCAGCCGATTCCGTCCGGGCACAAGGTCGCGGCAGTGCGGGTCGAGCAGGGCCAGCCGCTGCGCCGCTACGGCCAGATCATCGGTTTCGCGTCCCAGCCCATCGAAGCGGGGCAGCACGTGCATGTGCACAACGTCGAGATGGGCGACTTCTCCCGTGACTACGCCTTTGGCGTCGACGCCCATGAAACGCCGAAAACCGAAGCGTTCTTTCAGGGCATCGTGCGCGCTGACGGACGCGTCGCGACGCGCAACTACATCGGCATCCTCACCTCGGTGAACTGCTCGGCGACTGTGGCACGGGCCATCGCCGACCGTTTCCGCCGCGATATCTTCCCCGAAGCCCTCGCCGACTATCCCAACGTCGACGGCGTGGTTGCCCTGACCCACGGCTCCGGCTGCGCCATCGATTCCAAGGGCGAGGCCATCGACCTGCTGCGCCGCACCCTGGCGGGCTACGCCGTGCACCCCAACTTTGCGGCGGTGCTGGTGGTGGGGCTCGGCTGCGAGACCAACCAGATTCAGGACATGCTCGACAGCCAGGGCCTGGTAGCCAGTGACCAGTTGCGTGCCTTTACCATTCAGGGCACCGGCGGCACGTCGAAGACCATCGCCAGCGGCATCGCGCAGGTGCAATCGCTGCTGCCCCAGGCCAATCAGATCACCCGCGAAACCGTCAGCGCGCGGCATTTGATCGTCGGTCTGCAGTGCGGCGGCTCGGACGGCTATTCCGGCATCACCGCCAACCCGGCACTGGGCAATGCGGTGGATCGCCTGGTTGCGGCGGGCGGCACGGCCATTCTGTCCGAGACACCGGAGATTTACGGTGCCGAACATTTGTTGACGCGCCGGGCGGTCAGTCAGGCCATCGGTGAAAAACTGGTGCAGCGCATTCATTGGTGGGAAGACTACTGCCAGCGCATGAATGCCGAGCTGAACAACAATCCATCCGCCGGCAACAAGGCGGGCGGGCTCACGACCATTCTGGAGAAGTCGCTGGGCGCCGTCGCCAAGGCCGGCTCGACCAACCTGATGGGCGTGTATGAATACGCCGAAGCGGTCCGCGCTCACGGCCTGGTGTTCATGGACACCCCCGGCTACGACCCGGTTTCCGCCACGGGGCAAGTGGCCGGCGGCGCCAACCTGATTGCGTTCACCACCGGTCGGGGGTCCGCCTACGGTTGCGCGCCGACGCCGTCGATCAAACTGGCGACCAACAACCGCGTGTTCGAATTTCAGCAGGAGGACATGGACGTCAATTGCGGCGGCATTGCTGATGGCACCACCACCATCGAAGAACGCGGCGCATACGTCTTCCAGATGATGCTGGAGATTGCGTCAGGGGACCGCAGTAAAAGCGAGCAGCACGGTTATGGGCAAAACGAATTTGTTCCGTGGCACATCGGCGCGGTGACCTGAGATGTTGCCGAGCAAAGCATGCCCGTAGTGGTAATGGATTTAGCCGAGGTCACTGAAGCAACGCGTGCCCTTAGTAGGGATCGGCTTTAGCCGGGGTTACTGAAGCAACGCAGGCCCCTAGTGGGACCGGCTTTAGCCGGGAAGCTTTTCAAGCGTTACACCGCAAGATAGAGGGTGCTCACACTGGCCCCTTCCCGGCTGAAGCCGGTCCCACAGGGGAAATGCGTTCGCCTTGTGGACTGGATTTAGCCTAGGTTCTGAAGCAACGCAGGCTCTTAGTGGGACCGGCTTTAGCCGGGAAGCTCCCAAGCCCGACAACAATAAAAAAGGTGCGCAATGAAATCCCTCAAGACCTACCAGACGATCACCATCGTCTTCCTGATGCTGTTCGGGATCGTCAATTATCTGGACCGCAGCGCGCTGTCCATCGCCAACACGACGATCCAGAAAGACATGCTCATCAGCCCGTCGGAGATGGGCATTCTGTTGTCGGCGTTCTCGCTGGCCTATGCCTTTGCTCAATTACCGATGGGCATGATCATCGACAAGCTTGGCAGCAAGATTGCGCTGGGCGGCGCGCTGATGGTGTGGTCCATCGCGCAGACGGCGTCGGGCTTCGTCAACAGCTTCAGCGGGTTCTTCGCCCTGCGCGTGCTGCTGGGGATCGGCGAGGCACCGATGTTCCCGTCGGCAGCCAAAACCCTCAACGAGTGGTTCGAAGAGCATGAGCGCGGCACGCCGACGGGGATCGTCTGGTCGGCGACCTGCATCGGGCCGTGCCTGGCGCCGCCGCTGTTGACGCTGTTCATGGTCAACTTCAGCTGGCGCGGCATGTTCATCATCACAGGTGTGCTCGGCATCGTCCTGTCGCTGTGCTGGCTGATGTTCTACAAGAGCCGCGCGCAGTACCTCAAGGAACTGGCCGCCGAGGGCCGTGAGCCGACCGTTCAGGTGGTTCAGGCCAACGCTGCGCCAAAGGCCTCGTTCTTCGCCGGCTGGCTGGACTTGTTCAAGCACCGCAGCACCTGGGGCACGTTCCTCGGTTTCATGGGCGTGATCTACATGCTCTGGTTGCACCTGACCTGGCTGCCCGGTTACTTCCAGCGCGAACACGGCCTTGATCCCTACCAAACCGCCTGGGTGGTGTCGTTCGCCTATGTCTTCGGCGCCATCGGCACCATCGCCGCCGGTCGGATCTGTGATCGCCTGGTCAAGCGCGGCGTCGGCGTGCTCAACAGCCGCAAATACACGGTCATTGGCGGCCTGGTATTCGCTGCCGTCTTCACCCTGCCGCTGACCTTCGTCACCGGCCTGAGCGGCTGCGTCGCCCTGCTCTGCCTGGCGCTGTTCGGCATCAACCTGTCGAGCGCCACGGCGTGGATGGTGGTCAATACCGTGGTCGATACCAAACGCGTGGCGTCACTGGGCTCGATCCAGAACTTCGGCGGCTACATCGCAGGCTCCATTGCGCCGATCGTCACCGGTTTCAGTGTGCAATATTCCGGCACCTTCGCCACGGCCTTTGCGGTCAGCGCCATCGTCGCTCTGCTCTCGGCGGTCGCTTACTTCGTACTGCTCAAAGCGCCGATTCCCGAACACACCAGCCCGGCGCAAAAGGACTGGCAGGCAAATCTGGATGAGGCGCAAGGGCGACGGGTCTGACCGCTAACATGCAACGCATGGTTGAGAGATAGCCCTGAGTCCAGGAACGTGTTCCGGCTTCAGGGAAGTCTCTCAGCGATGATTTATAACTGGTAGATTTCCCTTCAAAATCCCGCACTTGTCCTACGCTGTGAGTCAGACGGGTCGCTGTTGCGATGCTGCGTGTCCGAACGAGTGCATCGTTCGTCACAGTGGCGGGTCTGAAATCGTGGCAGTCAGTGAGGGTGGCGTTTGAGACAGGTAGAAGGATCGGAGTTCGGCGTCAGAAGCCGACGACTCAAGCGCATGCCGGTGTTGTGGCTGGCGGGACTGTTTACCTTGCTGGTGTGCATCTCCATTACCAGCATCACGGTCTGGCAGTTGCGCCAGACGCGCATTCACGAGCTGGAAATCGCCAACACCAACGTTGCCAACCTATCACGCTCGATGGCGCAACACGCCGATGACGCCTTCGATCAGGCGCACATCGCCGTGTCCGCCGTCGTCGAACGGCTCTCCTACGACGGCTTCGAGGCCGCCAGCAGCTCGCGCATGCACGATTATCTGCGTGCCACCGCCGCCAGTGTCGAGCAGATCCAGGGTTTGTTCATCTACGACAAGGACGGCAACTGGGCCGCCACCTCGCTCAGCCACATGCCGGCCAATGCCAACAACGCCGACCGTGAATATTTCCAGTTCCATCAAACCATGACCAGCAGCCTGCCCCATGTCGGCCAGGCTATCCGCAGCCGCACCACCGGCGACTGGATCATCCCGGTGTCGCGACGGGTGGACGATGCGGCGGGCAACTTCGCCGGTGTCGTGCTGGCCACTATCGAGCTGCATTACTTCGAGCGGTTTTTCGACCGCTTCGACATCGGCAAGCGTGGCGTCATCTCGCTGGTCATGGCGGACGGCACGGTGTTGGCGCGACGTCCACTGCTTGAAAACGTGCGCGGCACTTCCATCGCCGACGGCGAATTGTTTCGCCTCTACGTCAAGGAACGCTACGAAGGCACGGCGAACGTGGTATCGATGCTTGACCACGAACAGCGCCTGTATGGCTACAAGAAACTGGACCGCTACCCGATGGTGGTGCTTGCCGGGCTGTCTGAACGCGAGGTGCTCGATGAGTGGCGGCAATACGCGTGGCGCTCGCTGGCGATCATCATCTGCGTCGTGGTCGCCAACCTGTTGTTCGGCGTGCTGCTGTTCCAGCAGATCCGCTTCGGCCTCAACGCCGAATCCCAATTGCGCATCGCCAGTCACTCTCTGGAAAAGCTCGCGTTGCAGGACAGCCTGACGGGGTTGGCCAATCGGCGGCATTTTCAGGAGATTCTCGGTCTGGAGTTTCACAACGGGCAGCCGAACCTGCATCCGCTGAGCCTGATCATGATCGACATCGATTTTTTCAAGAGCTACAACGACAACTACGGGCACGTCGCCGGCGACAAATGCATCGTCGCCGTGGCCGAGTGCATTCGCAGTAACCTCAACCGCACCGGTGACCTCGCGGTGCGCTATGGCGGAGAAGAAATGGCAGTCTTCCTGCCCTACAGCGATATGCAAGGCGCGGTCAGTCTGGCGGAGAAGATCCGCGTGGCCGTGCTCACGCGTGCCGTGGAACACCACGGCAACCCGATCGGCATCGTCAGCATCAGTCTCGGGGTTTACGGCTGTCAGGCGCAGGAATGCCAAACCCTGGAAGACTTCGTCAAACGGGCGGATGCGGCGCTGTATGCCGCCAAGCACCAGGGCCGCAACCGCACGGTGGCCTGGCGGGAGACGACGCTGCTCAGTCCGCCGCCCGCGCCATAACGATGTGCGCGACCTTGCCGCGAAACAGCTCCAGCCGGTCAGACGGCGCGTCGTGTTCGACCACCAGCGCGCCCACCTCTTCGCATGGCGCGACCTGGTAGTGCGCGATGCTGGCAAGCTTCTCGTTGATCACCGCCACCGCCACTTGGCCGCTGCGCGCCACCACGGCGCGCTTGAACTCGGCGACGTCCATGTCGAACGCGGTCACGCCTTTTTGAGCATCCAACGCACAAGCGCCGAGGAAGCACAGGTCGAAATTGAAGTGCGCGAGTTGCTGAATCGTGGTGAAGCCGTACGTGCTGCCGGCAACAGGACTGAGTCGTCCGCCGAGCAGAATCACTGCAACCAACGGCAGCTTCATCAGTTCTACGGCAATCAACGGCGCATTGGTGGTCACGGTCAGCGCCATCTGCGGATCGAGGGCTTTGGCGATGGCCAGGTTGGTCGAACCGCCATCGATGAACACGTGTTGCCCCGGGCTGATCAAACCCGCTGCGGCGATACCCAACTGGCGCTTGCGCCCGGGCTCATGCTCGACACGCACGGCCAGCGGCCCGTCCGAGGCCAATGAAATCGCCCCACCGTACACGCGTTTGCACAGGCCAGCGGCCGCCAGGGCGCCAAGGTCGCGACGAATCGAATGCTCGGACACATTGAACTCAGACGCCAGATCCGCCGCAATCACCCGACCGTGCACGGCCAGACGCTCGGTGATCAAACGCTGGCGCTCGCCGGGGAATGCTTCAGGGTTGGCAGACATGGGGCCTCGACAAAGGGCTGAATCGATCAGAAACGAGCAGGATCATGCGGCGCACTCTGGCGCCTTGTCAAACCCGAGGTCTGGCGTGCTCTCATGGCTTGAGCGGTTTGCAGAACAGCACATTTTCATGGGTCTCAGCTTGCAAGCGATGCACCGGCGACCCTGCGTTCTCGTAGCCCTGGCGAGGGTAAAAAAGCAGCGCACGAGGATTGCCCACCCAGACCGTCGCCCACAGCCTGGAAGCGTCTCGCCCCGAGGCTTCACGCTCGGCGCGCTGAAGCAACTGCCCACCCACGCCGCGCCCGGTAAACCGCTCCTGTACATAAAGGCGCTGCAATTCGGCGGCGTGCTGGTCGCCGATGAGGGCGTGATCGGTTTGCAGGCAGATTTGAGCAAAGCCGACCAGATGCTGACTGGCCTCAGCCAGCAGAAAGACCGTGTCGGGTCGCTTGATAAGCAATGAGAGGGTTTCGGGGGCGAACGATTCGAGCGCCTCGCGAGCAATGGCTTCGCGAACGCCCTCGGTTGCGTAGGTGTCCATGAACACCTGCATGCCCAACGCCGCGATCGTCAGCACATCCGATTGCGTAGCTGCGTGCAGGGTGAAATCGAGTTTGTCGCTGTTGTGCATGTTCGCCGCTTCCGTGAGTGCGAATGATGAATGGGCGGCTTGCCAGAGCCCACGGTATGTCTCATGCAACACAAATAACCGGTCAACCGCAATCAACGCAATCTTCGGCTTGAATGCGATCCACCGTAGGAGCCGGCTTGCTGGCGAACCGCTTTGGTCAGTTGACCACCTTCGTTTCCGGCCCACCGCGTTCCTAAGCAAACCGGCTCCCACACTCGAACGTACGGAACGCCCGCCTTTTGCAGCAGACGCAAACCCATAGAAGCACGCCTCTGAACATCGCGCGTCAGGCAGTTCTACCCGGTAGCGCCATTACTGCAACAGCGAATACACCAGCGCCGAAATTGAGATCAGCCCGATTACCACGACGAACACATTGGACGGTTTGCCTGCATAGCGGCGCATGGCCGGTACCTTGCGCACGGCGTACATCGGCATGATGAACAACAATGCAGCGATGACCGGGCCCCCGAGGGTTTCAATCATGCCAAGAATGCTCGGATTGAGCGTCGCCACCAGCCAGCAGACCACCAGCATGAAACCGGCGGTGAGGCGATCAAGCGTACGCGGCGAGGGACGACGGCCTGTTTTCACCACCAGACCTTTGAGGCCTTCGCTCGCGCCGATGTAGTGGCCCAGAAACGACTTGGTGATCGCCACGAAAGCAATCAACGGCGCGGCGAACGCAATGGTCGGGTTACTGAAATGGTTGGCCAGATACGACAGGATCGACAGATTCTGTGCCTTCGCTTCCGCCAGTTGCTCCGGCGCCAGGGTCAGCACGCAGCTGAAGACGAAGAACAGCACCATGACCACCATCAGCAGGTGCGCGCGGGCGAGAATCTGCGCGCTACGCGGTTCGGCCTGCTCGCCATAGTGACGCTTCTGGTCAACGGCAAACGCCGAGATGATGGGCGAATGGTTGAACGAGAACACCATCACCGGAATCGCCAGCCACAGCGTGTGCAACAGCGCCGAGGGTGCCGGAAGGCTGCTCGCCGTGGTGAAAATGCCGCCGTTCCAGTGCGGAATGAGGAACACCGCAAGAAACAGCAACGCCACGATAAACGGGTACACCATCAGGCTCATGGCCTTGACGATGATCCGCTCCCCACAACGCACCACCGCCAGCAGGCCGAGGATCAGCACGAAGGCGAGCAGCGCACGCGGCGGCGGCTGAACGTGCAACTGGTGCTCCAGGAAACTGCCGACGGTGTTGGTCAGCGCCACGCTGTAGATCAGCAGGATCGGAAACACGGCGAAGAAATACAGCAGCGTGATCAAGGCACCGGCCTTTTTGCCGAAATGTTGCTCGACCACCTCGGTGATGTCGGCGCCATCACGGCCCGACAGCACAAAACGGGTCAGCCCGCGGTGCGCATAAAAGGTCATCGGAAAGGCCAGTACGGCCAGAATCACCAGCGGCCAGAACCCGCCAATGCCCGCGTTGATCGGCAGGAACAACGTGCCCGCGCCGATGGCGGTACCAAACAGCCCGAGCATCCAGGTCGTGTCGTTGCGGTTCCAGGAAGTCGCGCTCGCGGGTGCAGCGTCCACGGTGTGTTCGACGCTGTTGGCCTGATCATTCATCCGGTCGATTCTCCGTTGCCGGTGATAGCTACATGGTCAAAAGCGCGTCGAAAAACGTGGCAGTCGGCGCCCCTGACCGGTTCTCTACAGGGAAAGGGGCGCGATTGTCCGGGATTAGAGAGCAGAATCAAAGGCTTGTCAGACCAAAAGCCTGCAACGGCTGGTGATGAACGCTATGAGTTGGGCGACGCTTGCTGCGCAAATCCAGCCGTCACGCGTCACTCGCCGGGGCCGTTGCGCCGCAATGGCATGCTCAGCTCCACCCGCAGACCATCATGACGGCTGTCGAAGCGCAGCGAGCACGCGCAGCGCTGGACG
This sequence comes from Pseudomonas sp., assembly GCF_036387035.1. Classification (GTDB taxonomy): domain Bacteria; phylum Pseudomonadota; class Gammaproteobacteria; order Pseudomonadales; family Pseudomonadaceae; genus Aquipseudomonas. The sequence goes on from NZ_DASVUM010000076.1 coordinate 19,964, forward strand.
ATGGCCTGAACAATCGCCAGGCCCAGCCCCGCGCCAGGGCTTTTACCGTTGCGCCAAAAGCGCTGGGTGAGCTTGTCCAGGTCCGGCTCGGGAATCCCCGGGCCGTGATCACGGACGCGGAAATGCGCCTGCCCGTCGAAGGTTTCAACACTCAGCTCCACCTGCGCCGTGGCTTGGCTGTGCCGCAGCGCGTTGTCCAGCAGATTGCGCAAAGCGGCCACCGCCAGCGCCGCCGGCATCTGCACGGCGGCGCTGGACAACTGCGAGGGCAGAATCAGCTCGATACGCTGGTCATCCGCGTGGCTGGCGTCGTGAATCGCCAGCCGCGCGACCTGTTCAGCGCTGCACTCCACGCCATCGTCGAACGAGAGGCTGCCCTCGACCCGCGCCAACAGCAGCAGCTGTTCGAGGGTGCGGTGCATGCGATCAGCGCCCTCTTCCGCGTGAACCAGCGCCGTGTCGCGCTTCTGGCCCTCGGTCATTCGCGCCACTTGCAGATGGGTCTTGATGGCGGTGAGCGGGCTGCGCAACTCGTGGGCCGCGTCGCCAGTCAGCCGTCGCTCGCGCTCCAGGGTCTGGGCGATGCGCTGGAACAATTGGTTCTGGCTTTTCAGCAGCGGTTGCAACTCGCTGGGCAGATGGGGCACGTCCAAGGGCTCGACCGAGTCGGCGCTGTGCCGGTTCAACGCATCGCGCATGCGGTTGAGCGGCGCCAGCCCCCGGCCGATGCCGAACCAGACCAGCGCCAGGCTGCCGAGCAGCGCGACCAGCACCGGCACCGACGCCGCCAACAACACCGAGTGTCCCAACACATCGCGCTCGATCTGACGGTCAGCGGTGCTCACCCTCACGTTGCCATGCAGCATCGTGTAAACGCGCCAGTGCTCGCCGTTGATCATCTGGTCATGCAGGCCGCTGGCGTCAGCCTTCAGCGGTTCGCTCGGCGAACTCTCGGTGCGCGCCAGCACCTGCCCGCGCGGGGAGCTCAACTGACACGCCATGCCGCTGGGCAACGCCGGATCGTCAGCCCGCAGGGAAAGGGTGTCGCCGCCGGTGGGCATCTGGACCTGCTCGAGCAGCCCCGCCACCATCCGCGCCGACGCCTCAAGCCGTTGATCGAGGGATTGCATCATCTGCGTGCGCAAGTCCCGCAGCATCCACGCCGCGGCCAGCACCCAGATAACAATGAACGCCGAGCCCAGGATCAGGCTCAGCCGCGTGCGCAGGCTCATCATGGCGTGGGCGCCGAATCGAGGCCGGCCGGGCCGAGGCGATAGCCCAGACCGCGCACGGTTTCGATGATGCCGCCGCCCAGTTTGCGCCGCAGGTGGTGAATATGAACGTTGAGGGCGTTGCTCTCGACTTCGTCGCCGAAGCCGTACACGCAATCCTTCAACTGTTCGCCGGAAAGCACACGGCCACTGTTGTTCAACAAGGCTTGCAGCAAAGCCTGCTCGCGGCGGGAAAGATCGACCGACTCACCGGCAAGCCGCGTTTCCCGGCTGCTCGGGTCGTAGCTGAGCACGCCGTGCTCGATCACATTAACGCTGCGCCCGGCCATGCGGCGCACCAGCGTGTGCAGGCGCGCGCTGAGTTCACGCAGGTCGAATGGCTTGAGCAGGTAGTCGTCCGCCCCGGCCTGCAAGCCATCGACGCGGTCGGTGACCGTATCGCGGGCCGTGAGAATCAGCACCGGAAGTTCGACCCCCTGTTGGCGCAACTGGCGCAGCAGCTTCAGACCATCTTCATCGGGCAGACCGAGGTCGAGAACCATCACGTCGAAATGCGCAGCCAAGAGCATGGCCCGGGCGGATGAGGCCATGGCCACGCGATCCACGGTCAGGCCCTGGGCATCAAGCCCGGCCACAATGCCGCTGGCAATCAGGTCATCGTCTTCGCAAAGCAGTACGTGCATGGTCGGCCCCGAAAAAACGCGATTGAAGCGCGCAGAGATTAACGGCGGATTATGCACGAGCCGCCGCAGACACGACGCGCCCCATAGGGTTAATCGACTGTTAATCGCTACTGCGCAGGCTGCGTCCAATTCATTGTGGCTGGAAGGTGCGCATGCGTAAGGTGTGGTTGATGATTCTGATGCTGATCCCGTTGCTGGCGCAGGCGCTGCCCGGTGGTGACCCCTTCCCGGCCAGGTCCGGCCCTTCAATCTTCAGCGAAAAGCCGGATTTCCTGTCGGCTAGGGAAGCGTTCATCTTCACCTCGGAACGCCTGGCGTCCGGCGGGACCCGCTTGTACTGGCAGATTCCGGACGGCTACTACTTGTATCAGCAACGGCTGAAGTTCGAAGGACTGAGCCAGGCACAGCAGCCCGTCCTGCCGAAGGGCGAAGACCATCACGACGAGTATTTCGGCCAGCAACAGGTTTATCGGCAAGCCCTTGAACTCACGATCCCGGCCTCGGCCAACGGTCAGATAAAAGTAAGCTGGCAGGGCTGCGCTGATGCCGGCTTGTGTTATCCACCGCAAAGCCAGCTCGTTAATGTGGGCAGCGGCAACGTGCAACCGGCCAGCGCTCAAGTTGGCAATCAAGCAGAAGATCAAGCGTTGGCCAGCGGCCTGGCGCAACGTTCTCTGGCCCTGAGCCTGCTGGTGTTTTTCGGGCTGGGTCTGCTGCTGGCGTTCACGCCCTGTTCACTGCCGATGCTGCCGATCCTCGCCGGCGTGGTGGTCGGCAGCGGCGCAAGACCCGCACGCGGTTTTGCGCTGGCCAGTGCTTACGTGCTGAGCATGGCGCTGATCTACGCCGGGCTGGGCGTGGTCGCCGCGCTGTTGGGCAGCAACCTGCAATCGACCCTGCAACAGTCCTGGCTGCTGGGCAGTTTCGCGCTGCTGTTTGTATTGCTTGCGCTGCCGATGTTTGGTTTCTTCGAGCTGCAATTGCCCGGCTTTCTGCGCGACCGTCTTGAGAACGCCGGGCGTCAGCGCCACGGTGGCAGTTTGTTGGGCGCCTCTGCGCTCGGTGCGCTGTCGGGACTGATGATCGGCCCGTGCATGACCGCGCCACTGGCCGGCGCGCTGCTGTATATCGCCCAGAGCGGCAACGCGCTGCACGGCGCGCTGGTGTTGTTCGTCATGGGGCTGGGCATGGGCCTGCCGTTGTTGCTGCTGGTCACGGTCGGCACGCGTTTTCTGCCAAAACCGGGCGCCTGGATGAACCTGGTCAAAGGCCTCTTCGGCTTCCTGTTGCTGAGCACGGCGCTGATCATGATTCGGCCGCTGCTCGCCGACGTACTGTGGCTGGGGCTGTTCGGCGCGCTGCTAATCATATTCGCCTACAGCGCCATCGTGCAGACACGGTCGCTGCAACGCGCCTCACTCATCTGCGCACCCGCCGGCCTGATCGTGGGCCTGTGGGGGGTGATGATGGTGATCAGCGCGGCGGCGGGCGGCGACGACCCCTGGCAGCCGCTCGAAGTCTTCAGCGGAGCGAAGCCCTCCAACGCAAGCGAGGCACGCGACGCGTTCACCACGATTAATGACCTGTTGGCGCTGGACCGGGAACTCGCCGCCACAGCAGCAGCCGGGCAGTGGGTGCTGGTCGACTACTACGCTGACTGGTGCGTGTCCTGCAAGATCATGGAGACGAACGTGTTCGCCAAAACTGAAACCCTGCAGGCATTAAACGGCGTGCGCCTGCTGCGCCTCGATGTCACCGCTGACAATGACGCCAGCCGCGCGCTGCTCGGTCGCTTCAACGTGCTCGGCCCGCCTACGCTGGTGTGGGTCGCGCCGGACGGCAGCGAAAGACGCGACCGGCGTATCACCGGTGAAGTCGACCTCCAAGGCTTTTTGCACCACTGGCAAACCACCCGGGGACGAGGCTGATGTTGAGTTTTTCCGTCGGGCGGTTCGCCCTGTCGCTCAACCATCTGCTGCTGCTCGTTGGCCTCGCGCTGGCGACTTTGGTCGGCTGGATTAGTGGCCGCAAGCAGCGAGTAAACCCGGAACCCTCCGTCTTCGGCCTGTTCATTGTCGGGCTGCTGGTGGCGCGTCTGGCGTTCGTCGCGCGCTACTGGCCGCAATATGAAAGCGACCTGCTGCGCATCGTTGATATCCGCGACGGCGGCTTCAGCGCCTGGTCCGGTGTCATCGCCGCTGTGGCCGGTGCCGCCGTCATGGCGTGGCGGCGGCCATTGCAGCGCTGGCCATTGGGTTGGGCCCTCGCCAGCGGATTGCTGTTCTGGTGGCTCAGCAGTCTGGCGGTTGAAAGCGTTCGTCGGGATGTCCCACTGCCCGATCTGGCCCTGCGCAATGGCGCCGGGGAGGGTGTGCAATTGCGCGATTACGCGGGCCGCAAACTGGTGATCAACCTGTGGGCGACCTGGTGCCCGCCGTGTCGGCGGGAAATGCCCGTTCTGCAAGCCGCGCAAAAGGCCAACCCCGACGTCGTGTTTCTGTTCGTCAATCAGGGAGAAAGCCCACGTGAAGTGGCGACGTTCCTCGGCAGCCAGGGTCTGCAACTGGACAACGTGCTGTTCGATGACAGTAGCGAACTGGGTCGGCGTGCAGGCTCAGCCGCCCTGCCCACTACGCTGTTTTATGGCGTGAACGGCCGTCAACTGAACGGGCATCTGGGCGAACTGTCCAGCGCCAGCCTCACCCATTACCTGGACGGCTTCAGCCAGTCGCCGAACGCTTCTTCGCCGACGTCTTCAACGCCTTCCTCTCAGCCTGCTTCACAATAAGGGACCACCCCATGAACTTCATGCGCCATGCGCTCATCGCCGCCGCCGTTTCGCTCTCCCTGCCAAGCGCGCTGGTCCACGCCGAAGCCCTGCCCGCCCCGATCAAGGCGCTGGAAGCCAAGGGCGCGACCATCAAAGGCAGCTTCGACGCGCCGGCAGGGCTGAAGGGCTACGCCGCCGAGTACCAGAATCAAGGCATGGCGCTGTACCTGACCCCGGACGGCAAGCATGTGCTGGCCGGCAATCTGTTCAATGAAAAGGGGGAGGACCTGAGCGCCGCGCCCCTGCAAAAGCTGGTCTATGGGCCGATGGCCGAGACGATGTGGAGCCGCATGGAAAACAGCACCTGGATCGCCGACGGCGCCAAGACTGCGCCGAAAGTCATCTACCTGTTCAGCGACGCCAACTGTCCGTACTGCAATCTGTTCTGGGAGCAGGCGCGGCCATGGGTCAAATCGGGGAAAATACAGTTGCGCCACATCATGGTCGGCGTGATCCGCGAGGACAGCGCTGCCAAAGCCGCCAGCCTGCTGGCCGACGCGAACCCGCAAGTGGCTCTGCAGAACCACGAGCAGGCAGGCAAAGCCAGCACGCTCAAGGCCATGCAGAACATCCCCAAAGACATCCAGGCCAAACTCGACGCCAACATGAAACTGATGGAAGACATGGGCCTGTCCGCCACACCGTCGATCTTCTACAAGGACGAGGCCGGACACCTCCAGCAGCAACAAGGCGCGCCTCGGCCTGAGTCACTGGCGAAAATGATGGGCCCCAAATAGCCGGGGTTCTGCTGGCGTAGCCGCCGGGTGGTGGACGCAGCGCGCTGACCAGTGGCGGCACGTGTTTCAACGCGGGTACTGCACAGGGCTGCCATCCGTGTAAAAATGTCGACCACCATTTCAAGAGCCACAGTCGGGAGGCTCGCTCCATGCGTTACGCCGAAGATCACAAAGCCCAGACCCACCAGCGCATCCTTCAGGAAGCCGCGGCGCGCTTTCGCCGTGACGGCATAGGCGCCACCGGTCTGCAGCCGTTGATGAAGGCATTGGGCCTGACCCATGGTGGTTTTTATGCGCACTTCAAATCCAAGGACGACCTGGTCGAGCGATCCCTGCGCTGTGCCGTCGATCAGTTGCACGCTTCGCGCACCGAGAAGCTGGCTGAAGACTCTTCGACTCAGGCGTTCATCGACCTGTACCTGTCGACCGCCCATCGTGACCATCCGGAAAAAGGCTGCCCCTTGCCGACCATGGCCTCCGAAATGGGCCAGCGCGGGCAACCCAGCGAGATTACAGACGAACTGATCAACCGTATGCTGGAAACCCTCGAAGCCGGGATGCCGGCCGATGGGCAGAGCAGTGACAAGAGCGTGATGCTCATGTCGGGTCTGGTGGGGGCGATGGTGCTGGCGCGCAGCGCGAAAGATCCGGCGCTTGCCGAGCGAATCCTGCAGACCACGCGCGATCAGCTCAAGCAACTCATCGAGGGTTGAGGCTCACCTCCCTGCTTTTTACGGCAGGGAGGCAGGCCGCTGGATCAGCGGTGTCTCTCGGGGATGTCCATCAGGAAGGCCCATCTGGGATATCCATCAAGGACCATCAGGAATGCCAGCGACGGAACAGCACGCTGGCGTTCACCCCGCCAAAGCCAAAGCCGTTCGACAGTGCGTACTCGATATTCATCGGGCGCGCCTTGCCGTGGACGATGTCGATCCCCTGCGCCGCCTCGTCGGGATTTTCCAGATTAAGCGTCATCGGCGCGATCTGGTCGCGGATCGCCAACGCCGTGAAGATGGCTTCGATGCCACCCGCTGCGCCCAACAAGTGGCCGGTGGCCGACTTGGTCGACGTCACGGCCACGCCATTCTGGTCACCGAACACGGTTTTGATGGCGGCCATTTCACCTTTGTCGCCCACCGGAGTGGACGTAGCGTGAGCATTGACGTGCTGTACATCGGCCGGCTGGATACCGGCCTGACGGAGCGCTGCCTGCATCGCCCGACGTGCGCCGCTGCCGTCTTCCGGACCCGCCGTCAGGTGGTAGGCGTCCGCGCTAGTGCCATAACCGACCAGTTCAACGATAGGCGTGGCGCCGCGGGCGAGCGCATGTTCCAGGGTTTCGATGACGATAATCCCCGCGCCCTCGCCCATGATAAAACCATCACGGTCGCGGTCGAAGGGCCGTGAGGCACGCTCCGGCGTATCGTTGAAGCCATTGGAGAGTGCACGCGCGGCCGCAAAGCCACCCAGCGCCACGCGATCAATACACGCTTCGGCGCCGCCGCAGATGGCCACGTCCGCTTCCCCGTTGCGAATCAGCCGCGCGGCATCACCGATCGCCTGAACGCCCGCGGCACACGCGGTGACCGGCGCGCCAAGCGGGCCTTTGAAACCGTGCTGGATCGACACATGCCCGGCCGCCAGATTGACCAGAAACGAAGGAATGGTGAAAGGCGACAATCGCCGCGGCCCACGAGTGTCAGTGGTGCGTACCGCCTCGGCGATGGCGCCGAAACCGCCCACACCGGCGCCAATGATGGTCGCGGTGCGCTCGCGTTCTTCCTCGGTAGAAGGCGCCCAGCCCGCCTGTTTGACCGCCTGCTGCGCCGCGCCCAGGGCGAACAGGATGAAGCGGTCCATCTTCTTTTGCTCTTTGGGCGGCGCGGCGGCGTCGGCATCGAACCCGGCCTCAGGGTCTTGCTCCAGCGTCGGCACCGGACCGCCGACCTTGCCCGAGAGATCAGCCACCGTTTGCTCAGGCAACCGCACGATGCCGGAGCGGCCTTCCAGCAATCGCTTCCATACCGCTTCGACGCCGGTGCCCAAGGGCGTTACCAGTCCCATACCCGTCACTACGATGCGACGCTCACTCATGCGTTCACCTTTTCCTCGTGTTTGGCAGTCGCCGGCACGTCACGCGCCAGCCGTTTTGTAGCGTTGCGCCGCATGCTGCAGCGAAAGGTTCGGTCCCAGTGCCAGACGCGCCTGGGTAAAGGCCTGCCAGTCCGCCGCATTGGGCAGCGAAGGAATCGTGACTAGCTCTTTCTGATCGAACCCGGACAGCGCGGCGTCGACCATCTCGTTGACGTCCATCACCATTTCCGGCGGGAAGGCGTTGATGTCCATCCCCGCACGCTCCCAGATTTCAGTACGGGTGGCGCCGGGCATCACCGCCTGGACTTGCACGCCCTTTTCGCTCAACTCGACAGCCAGCGACTGGGTCAAACTCAACACATAGGCCTTGCTGGCGGCGTACACCGCATTAAAACGCTCCGGAATCATTGGCACCACGGACGCGATATTGATAATCGCCCCGGTGCCCCGCGCGGAGAAACCGGCCGCTGCGCCTGACGCCAGATGAGTCAGCGCCACGATATTGAGTTGGATCAGGCGGTCCACTTCGCCCAGATCCGATTCAGCGAGAGTCGTGTTCAACGCGACACCGGCGTTATTGACCAGCAGCGTGATCGACGCATCCGAGCGCAGGCGCTGCTCGAGTGCACCGAGATCACCGGGCTGTGTCAGGTCGGCTTTCACCACGTCGACCTCGACCGAATGCTTCGCCCGAAGATCCGCCGCCAACGCGTCCAGCCGCGCCTGATCACGGGCGACCAGTACCAGATCGAATCCGCGCTGTGCCAAGCGGTCCGCATACGTAAAACCGATGCCCGACGACGCGCCGGTGATCACAGCCTTGCCTTGAGTTTGAGTCGTCATGAATGTTCTCCGTGGGAAAGTGAGCGTAGCTGCGAAGCGATATTACGCTCGTAATTTAAAAAATCATATGTCGGTCGACATTTTTCTGTTCAGGGGGACAAATCCAGGGCTCGACCTTATCGCGCACAAAAAAAAGGCCGATCAGTGATCGGCCTTGAGCTCAGGGGATTTCAATCAATCGACAACTTCTCGCGGTTCTTGTCCAGCAACGCTTTGCCGATGCCTTTGACTTCGATCAACTCGTCAACGGCGGTGAAACCACCGTGCTCTTCGCGGTAGGCGACGATGGCGTTGGCCTTGGCGGCACCGATGCCGGACAGCTCTTTCTGGAGGGTTTCCGGGCTGGCGGCGTTGAGATTGACCTTGGCGCCCTGCACAGCCGATGGGGCTGAGATGGCAGGCTTGGTTGCCTCTGCCGGGGCGGCGACCGGTGCAGCAGACGGCGCGGCCGTCACGGCGAGGGACGTACTCGCCAGCAGCGCGAAGATCAGGGAGGACAGGTAAGAAGTACGCATGAGTCATGCTCCATGGGCATCGTAAGTGGAAGCAGCATTCCTGAGCTGCTTCCCAAACCTAGCCGATGGCGTCAGCACGTCAACGCAGGGATCGGTGACCGGATATGTACTGACTCGCAGGCCCTGTATCTGGGGCCTCGGGCGCTATTCACGGCCGGATTTGCTGCGTAAGCAAAGGTTTCCAGTAACCGAACGCTTACGGTTCCCGGCGACGCTGCTGATGAATCCAGTCAACGATATCGCCTTCTGGTGCGTAGCCGCTGACGGTATCACCGAGGATTTGCCGAACGCGGGTGTAGTCGTCGTCGTCCAGGGCTTTGATCAGCTGCGACAGGCTTTGCTTGAAGACGTCCCACGCGAGAAAGTCTTCCTGGGCGCTCATGATCATCGGGTGGCGCGTCGCCGCCACGTTATTGCCGATCAGCAGTTCCTCGTAGAGCTTCTCGCCAGGCCGCAGCCCGGTGAACTCAATGGCGATGTCGCCCTGAGGGTTATGCTCCGAACGAATGCTCAGACCTGAGAGATGGACCATTTTCTCGGCCAGCTCGATGATGCGTACCGGCTCGCCCATGTCGAGCACGAACACGTCGCCGCCCTGCCCCATGGAACCGGCCTGAATGACCAGCTGCGCCGCTTCCGGGATAGTCATGAAGTAACGGGTGATTTTCGGGTGAGTCACCGTCAGTGGCCCGCCTGATTTGATCTGCTGATGAAACAGCGGAATCACCGAGCCGGACGACCCCAGCACATTGCCGAAACGCACCATGATGAACCGCGTCTTGTTGACCTGATGCACATTGGAGCGATCGCCGAACATCACCGGGGCGGTTTCCCGGCTCAAGGCCTGCAAGGTCAGCTCGGCAAGACGCTTGGTGCTGCCCATCACGTTGGTCGGGCGCACGGCCTTGTCGGTGGAGATCAACACGAAGTTGGCAACACCTGCCTGCAGTGCAGCCTGAGCGGCATTCAACGTACCAACCACGTTGTTGAGCACGCCCTCGGCGATGTTGTGCTCCACCATCGGCACATGCTTGTAGGCCGCCGCGTGGTAAACGGTGTTCACCTGCCAGGTCTTCATCACGTCCAGCAGCTTGGCATGGTTACGGATCGAGCCCAGGATCGGCAGCACTTTAACCTTGAGCGACTCGCGAGCGACGCGCCGCTCAAGCTCGGTGAGGATGGTGTACAGGTTGAATTCACTGTGATCGAGCAGCAACAGCGTGGTCGGCTTCAGCAACAGGATCTGCCGACACAGCTCCGAACCGATCGAGCCCCCTGCCCCGGTCACCAGTACGCATTGGTTCTTGATGCAGTGTTCGAGCAAGTCCGCTTGGGCCGGGACGGCGTCACGGCCAAGCAAGTCAGCGATGTCGACTTCCTGAAGATCGTCGACCTTGACCCGCCCTGCCGCCAGATCGGAGAAGTTCGGCACGCTGCGAACATGCAGCGGGAAGCCTTCGAGAAAACCGAGGATCTCCCGGCGTCGCGCCCTGGCTGATGACGGGATCGCCAGCAGGATTTCCTGCGCGCCCGTGACGTCGATCATCTGCTGGATGTGCTTGGGCTTGTAGACCTGAAGCCCGGAAATCACCCTGTTGGAGATTGAATCGTCGTCATCGATGAAGGCCACAGGCCGCATCGACCTGCCCATGCGCAAGGCAGCCACCAGTTGGTTGCCTGCCGCACCGGCACCGTAGATGGCGACTTTGGGCAGGCCGTCGTCGCGGGTGGCAAACGGAACGTGGCGCGCGGCGGAGAACCAGTCGCCGAGAAAATACTGCCGCATCGCCAGGCGCAGGCCGCCGATCATGACCAGGCTCAGCCACCAGTAATTGAACATCACCGATCGCGGCACGACGTGCTGATGGTTGCTGTAGAGGTAGACCACCACTCCAAGAATCAGCGCCGACAGGCTCACGGCCTTGATGATCGCGATCAGGGCGTCGTTGCCGAAATAGCGCATGACCGCGCGGTACATGCCGAAGCGAATGAAGAGCGGGATGGCGACAACCGGCGCGGACGCAAAAAGCCAGGTATGGATTTCAAGGGGATTGATGAGATCGTCGATGCCCAGGCGGACGACAAACGCCATCCACAAGGCGAACCAGATCAGACAGACGTCTGCGGCAACCTGCAGGATTCGCTTGCGCCGGCGAGGCAGCGCCAGCAGCGAAGTGCGTATTTTCTCCATCTTCCCCTCAAGCACGCGTTTAAACTCCTTTCAGTCGACCCCTGCCCCGGCCATTGATTCCTGTCCCGCAGGGGAATCGGATCAACAGCGTGAGCGGCGATGTCCATGCTCAGCTTTTTTCAAGCGCGCCTGCGTTGAATACGAATGCCAGGGCGAGCAGTGGAGCGTAAGCAATGATCACGCCGAGTGCGCCGTCCAGCTCGAAACGGGCGACACACACAGCAACTGGCAGCAGCCAGCACAGATTGATTACACCGACTGCGGACGTCACGGGAAGGTGCTTGCCAAAACGTCGCGAGGCGAATTGGTAAGCGTGACTTCTGTGAGCCTCATAGACCTTGTCGCCTCGAACGAGCCGACGGATGAGGGTTACTGTAGCGTCTACGATGAAAACCCCGAGAAGAATAAGCCATACCCACAAGAACTGCGAGGAAATCCACGCACCTTGCAGTGACAGACAGCCGAGCATGATGCCGAGGAATCCGCTGCCGGCATCGCCCATGAAGATTTTGGCGGGCGGGAAATTCCAGGCCAGGAAGCCCGCCACCGCGCACGCCAGCAGCACCGGCAGCCACGCCAGCGCGGGAAATCCACTCAACGCGTAAATGAGCGCGGCGCCGAGGCAGACGCAGATCGCCTCCACGCTGGCAATGCCGTCGATACCGTCCATGAAGTTATAGAGGTTGAGCAGCCACACCAGGTAAAACGCCGCCAGCACATTAACGATCACACCCGGATCAAGCGTTGCGCCGAAAATATCAATCGCTGGAAGACCACCCAGCCAGAACAACGCCCACACCGCCGCCACAAAATGCCCCAGCAGACGCCACCGTGCCGCAATATGGCCGTGGTCGTCGAGAAAGCCCAACGCCGCGATCAAAGCGCCCGCGCCAAACAG
>NZ_DASVUM010000077.1:0-26967 GCF_036387035.1 Pseudomonas sp.
GCGTGCGGGATAAGTTTGAAGGTCCGGACTTCGTGCCTAATAATATTTAGCGGGACCTTCGCTCGTGATACTTGCGCTAAAAGCTTTCACTAAAGCACGCAGGTTTCGTGGAAGTCCATTCTAACTTCACGAGCTGTGAGCTTAGTTGAAATATTTCACGCCATTATTGATGCCGGCAAATTATCCACGGATCGATTTATGACCACTCGACTACCGAAAAGAACCTTATGAAATTCACTGACACTTACGTCAATCGTGAGGAACGCTTTGCACTAGGACTAGAAGAATCTTCCGGAAGGTTTTATGTTTCATTTCCGGTAAGTAACGGCATAACGGACCACGAAGAGTATTACGCGATTAATCGTGCGCAGCTCGATCTATTTCATAAGGACCATAACTTTGCACTGGCGTTTGTCACGAAATGCAGGAACAGACAATTAGACGAGCTGCTTATCGAGAAACCGGGGGATGTGAGAGGCTCCGCTATATAATGCCCCTAAGCCAATCATAATGATGGTCGCAGCTGTTGGAAATGGATAACACCCGGCACCCAGCAGCACGGTGCGACGTGGTACTTTATTCCAAATCGCGGAGATTGCTCATCCGCCAACCCTATAGGCTCAATCGGGAATTAACCATGAACATCCCAAGACTCAAAGGACTAGCCATTGCACTTGAATACCAGCTGTTAATACATTCCAAGATAGATCCAGAAGCCGTGGCTCTTCATGCTGACTTGACGCCATTATTGATACAAGCAAAAGCTGGCACCCTCACGAGCCCGCTTGAAGTGCGAGACGTGCCGGGACGTTATCGCTTTACAGAGAGAAACCTGCAGCAGTACCGCGACTTGGAAAACGCATTCGCGGCGTTCTCGATTGAGGCAAGAGGGGGAGAGACGCCAGCTTTGAAATGGCTTCAAGAACAGATGAAGTGACAACCCGCATTCCGCAGCTAAAAACTATCAGCTTCCGCCGGCGCCTGGATCATTCGGTTGTATCTGACTTTTTGATCGAGGTGACCGGCGGCGAGGTACTGTCGTTAAGACGGGAGATCGAGCGTAGGAGTAAGGGCCAGAACCTGGGTAGAGCTATCTCGAGTACTCTCTGCCATACGCTAGGACGCTCGCGATCGCTACATTATCGCCCGAAAAAGATAGTGATACTGTGGGTCGCAAGCGCATAGTACGCATCACTCTGGCTACAGTTTTATTCTTTGAATTTACACACTAAAAATATCTTATTTAGCCGGTATGCGATGAACGAGGGAGGTGGAATCGGAGATATCCCAAGCTACAGGCTGCTCTCGGAGACCCAGCTCCAAAGCTACAGCGATTTGTCCGAAGCGTACGCTGCGTTCTACATTGAGCTCACTGGCGGCGAGTCCGACGCTCTCAAAGCCTTCAAAGCGAGACGCGGCAAGTAACACGTTCGAGCTCACTGTCGACACAGGATTTGCAAACACAGCTGCATGCGAAGGAATTCACCATGAGCAATATCCAGCTTAAAGCTGCAGCACTCAACCTGGAAACCGAGCTGAAGGCGTATGCCGGTCTCGATGCGGAGGCAGCCGAGCTATACGCTGACCTGAAGCCTCTGCTAAAGCTCGTCATCGAAGGGGCGATTACGACGCCTTGGGAGTGGGGCCAGATTCCGGGGCGATACAGGTTCAGCGAGCGAGGCCTCCAGGCGTACGAAGCGCTTGAGCAGGCGTTTGCAACTTTTTGCATTGAGCTCACGGGAGGAGAAACGCCGGCCCTGAAATGGATGCGTGAATTCAGGTCTCAAAACGACTAGGCGCTGATGGCGTTCGGTTGGCTTGAGCAACGCCCGCCCTCCTCAACCGGCGCCCGTCACCGGTATGCTGCCGGCAGTTTTGGTCACGTGGGCCGGGTAGCTTTTGAATCTTGAAAACGGAAGAAAAGTCATGCAGGACGCCACCACGATGAGCCGCAACGAAACCGCCAAACAAAAAATAGAAGCGGCCATTCGTGCCATTGACTGCGCACTGCCCGAGCGGACGCAGGCGATTGTTGAGATCACCACCGCAGATCAACTCATTCGCTTCAAAGCAGAACTACTGAAGGCTTTACACCTGATTTCGGGAGGCGAGATTCCGGAACTGATCAGCCATCGTAAGCTCGGGATGGCTAGAGTCATTACGGATCAGTGGCCTTACAACTTGAGACTGGGTTTGATCATTATCGAGGCTGAGCAAGCCTTCGAAGCGATCTAACCGTGCCCTGCAACTGCCTTCCGGTTCCATCCCGCCGGGCTATCGGATGACGTCAACCCACACCGCGCCGTTTCCGTCGCTATAACCGTTCACAAATCAGCGACGCGAGATACCCACCAAAACAAGCCCAGATGAATCATCGAGCAATCAGTCATCCTGCGACGCCCTTCAAGACGCGATCGACGTGAACCATCTGCTCAAATACCAGCGCCTCCGCGCTTCGCGAATTTGGTCAATTTGCATGAACGTGTAGGGCGTATGCACTGATTTTTCTTGAAGGCGGAGCGCGCGTAGCCCTCTGATGATGTGGCGAGCGTGAAACAACGCGGCGATGCAAAACGCCTGCAGTCCAACCATAGCGACTATTGCAGCAGTTAAATGGCCGAGTGAATTTATAGTAATACTTGCCGCCAGGGTTGTAGCCCCGGCAACTAACACCGGATTATACGAGGCAGGTGATCGCTGCCTATCCTGATACCTCGGCTGGACTTTTAGCCCGTTATATTCGAACGGATGAAAGGATGGTCTACCTCTGGCCAGTACATAGTAGGCCAGCAGCGTGATACCAACCGGGGCGCACCCTAGCAATAAGGGCACAAGACCCTCTTTGCCCCACATGCTTCCTGCAGCGAGATACGCGACCGAGCAGACTGGTAAGCAAAACGCGCCTAAAAACGCCACGACCAGCGAGGTCATATAAACGGTAAATCTCTCACAAAAATAAACCAGGTAGAGAGTCCACAGAATCGCCAGTAGCGCTACCACGAGGTACAGACGCCAGAAATACTCAAGATTTGATGGACCTAGGGCTATCATGGATAAAAGGAATGTTAGCAATGTCCAACTGACCTTCTTGAGATTATGCGCATCAATCATTACCGTTCCCTAGCCCATAAGCACATACGTGCATCGTCGGTCACTGAAGGTTGACCAGACAAAAACTCGACCTCATCCGCACCGCCTTGCTCACCGACAACCAACCTGTGTAAAGCTTTGGGCAGCGAGCTTTACCAGATATTGCATAATGAGGCAGCGCTAAAGCTGCTTTAGCAAGCAAACTGGAGCCCTCCGAACGATGACATTCAGCCACACTTACGTAAACCGCGAAGAGATGTTCTCCCTGGGCGTCGAAGAAACCTCAGGCCAGTTCTACGTATCATTCCCCGTAAGCAGCGGCTTCGCAGACTACGAAGAATATTACGCAATTGACGCACACATGTCCGAACGCTTCCACCACGATCTCGCCTCAGCGCTTCAATTCGTCAACCGCTGCCGCCGGAGGGAGCTGGACGAGTTGCTGATACAAAAGCCAGGCTGGAACAGAGGCAGCGCGATCTAGCAAACGCGGCCGCATGACAGGGAACGACGAATTGAAAAAAGCCATCGACTACATCGACGAAGCTATTGCGATCACGCGCCTGAGGGAGGCATCGTGTCCAGCGTTCCCCCTTTACGCGAGCTCGCTGATCCAACTCGACTTCATCAGAAACATCCTGCTGGGCGTCGAAAAAGACAAAAGCCGCCTGCACAAACTGACGATTGGCGCGTGGGCCGCGAAGGAGTTTGAGGATACGGATCCGGAGCTTGCCCGTGCACTTGGCACTGCTTACTACATCGGCATCCAGATCGGTCGCGGTTTGAAAATCCAGCTTCCCGACGGCCAGCCCCTGGAAAGCCTTCACTGCCCATCTCCCCCATCTCAGGAGTGAATTGATTGACGTCCACCGATCTGCAGCATCTCTACAACAAAGCCTGGCTGTTCGCTTCTCACGCCCACGTCGGGCAGATGATGAAGGGATCGAATCTGCCGTACACCACCCATGTTGCGATGGTCGCCAACGAGCTGATTTTCGCGGACCGGGAAAGTGACATCGGTGATCTGGCCATCGCCATGCCTGCCGCCCTGCTGCATGACGTGATCGAGGACACTGGAACGTCGGAAGAGGCATTGGCTGAGGTGTTCGGCGCCGCTGTCGCATCGACCGTCGCCTGCCTCAGCAAGAACCTGATCGTGCCCTTCTCGGATGAGCGCTATTTCCAGGCAATCGCCGCGCATTCCCGGGAAGCGGCCGCGATCAAGTTGTGCGACCGGATTACCAATCTTCAGTCCGCGCCATCGACGTGGTCTTTGGAAAAGCGCGCGTCTTATCACGAGGAGTCTGCGCAGATCCTCGTAGCGCTTGGGCATACCAATGAGTATCTGAATCGCCGGTTGACGGATGCCATGGCGCGGTACAAATCCTTGTACGTCGATGAGCAGCGGGAAATCTGAAGACCTCTTCGTGAGCAAGGCGAAGGACAAAGAGGCGGCGGCGTCGCGAACGCACCAGGCGCCGGACAAACCGGCAACCCGCTGAGAAGTTGCTGCACCCGCGACAACGGCTGCTCCTGCCCCCGCGCCTCGCCGTCGGCAGAAGTTGACGCCGGATTCGAACTCGGCACAACCTCCTCCACCCGCCCCGCGCGACCCGGAACCGCCCTCAACCCACCTCGCACTTCCATCACCCGCTCCTTCTGATAAATCCCGTCCAAAAACAAAAACGACCCTCGACCCAAGCCATCGACTCACGCCACACCCCGGAAAACTACACCTCGCTCACCCCTCAAAGATGCAAATATCGCGAAAAATCGTCCGAATCCGAAGCGCGCCCGGCCATCTTTTTTTTCTCCATTTTCCTTAGTTGCTCCGTTAGTTCAAATCAGTAGGTGAACCGGTTCACCTTTTCGCGCTTTTCTTTACACCTGCCAAAGGGATCCAATACAACCCTGCAGCCCTTGATCCATAAGGGCTACAGCCATTCCAGGCACTCCACGACCCCCATTAGTAGCCTTGAGACATCATTGCGAGCTGTATCAAATGTGAGAAAAACTTCGCGTCTGTAGGAACTTTCCCACACAATTAACTGCCTGAGCTGACACTGCTGGCTACTAGCTATCGGTGTGATCGCAGTGCGCGTTCACCTAACCTTCGCGGCGAGTTTTCGGAATGACATTCATCCGGACTGCTTCTCGAGAAGGTGTCCAGCCGGGCAACGCGTATCTCTCCACGCTGTCACGTCGCATTCGCCGCATTGTTGAGAAGGGTTCAGGGACGATGTACCAATGACTCAAACGTTCGACGTAGAAGCGCTCATAAAACTGCGCAGCCAGACCCGGGCCATTTCCGACGTGCTTAAGGCACAGGCGTCTGATTACCTGGCGACGCTGGCGCTGTTGATTCGCCCGCAGAATCTGTTCGGTGAGTACCTCCAGGGTGCCCAGCGCAGCAGTGGTCGGGAAACCCAGCACCATTTCAAGGAACTCAAAGAGCTGTACGACAGAATTGGTTCGGCGTCTCCGTTCCAGTTGGTCAATGAAATGGAAGTGCCGCTGAACCTGATCAGTACCACCCCCGAGCTGTTCCCGCTGGAATACGACAAGGTCCTGGCCGAAAGCGGTCAGACCATTCGCATCACCAGCCCGACCCGCTGGGTGATTGGTTTCAATTCGTTTGATCTGGCGCGGTTTCGCAAGGTCATCAAAGACCCTAACCGCAGCAGCGCCGAGCTGTACCGCTTTGTCGTGCATTACCTGGTGCTGTTTTATTGCGTCAGCAAATCACCGGGTCTGGGGCGTTTGTTCGACGGCTTGCGGTTTCCGGTCAGCTTCGAGCGACTGAAGGATTTTGGCGACTTGCCGTTCTGCGTGATCAGCTCGCCGGTGCGCTCGACGCTGCCGGACGACTCGGTCATTCGCAGCAGCACGCAGATCGCCGGCAACGCCAGCTTTGAGGAGCTGGTGGGCCAGGACAGCATCATGGAAATGAAAGATGAGATTCGTCAGCGCCTGCTGATGACGATCGAAGGACTGTAAAGCACTCGGCTCAACGTCGAGCCGACACGCAAATGACTTGCAGCGAGTTGCTCGCACAGGAGAACACGATGGCGAAGAAGGAAAGTACCCAGCACAAACTCGACCGCGTTCGCGCCCCTCGGGTCCACATCACTTACGACGTCGACATCGGCGATGCTCAGGAAAAGAAAGAGCTGCCCTTTGTCGTCGGCGTGCTGGGCGATTTTTCCGGCAACCCCCTTGAGCCGCTGCCCAAGCTCAAGGATCGCAAGTTCATCTTCATCGACCGCGACAACTTCAACGGCGTGCTCAAGGGCATCAAGCCTCGCCTGGCCTACCGCGTCGACAACACGCTGGCCAAGAATGGCACGCAGTTGGGCGTCGAGCTCAACTTCAACGCCCTCGAAGACTTCGAACCGCAGAACGTGGTCAAGCAAGTCGAGCCGCTGCGCAAGCTGCTGGAAGTGCGCAACAAGCTCGCCGACCTGCGCAACAAAATGGGCGGCAACGACAAGCTCGAAGAGCTGTTGATGGACGTGTTGCAAAACACTGAAAAGCTGAAAACGCTGGGCAAGGAATTCGGTCGCGAAGCCGCCGTCCCCGCCACCGACGCCAAAGAGTAAGCAGGAGCACGACCATGAACGACAAACAAACCGTGGCCCAGCAGGACAGCGATCTGGTTGAAGTGGAAAACTTCGCCCCGCAGTCTTCGCTGCTCGACAGCATCATTTCCGAAAGCCGTGTGGCCCGCTCCGAAACCGAACGCACCCGCACCCGTGATCTGATCGGCGAGCTGGTGGGTCAGGTCCTCGAAGGCGAAATGACCCCGAGCAAAGACCTGATCGCCGTGCTCGATGCGCGCATCGCCGAGATCGATTCGATGCTCTCGGAGCAGATGAACGAGATCATGCATGCCCGTGAATTCCAGCAGCTGGAAGCGTCCTGGCGTGGCCTGAAATACCAGGTCGACCAGACCGAGACCAGCACCACGCTGAAGATTCACCTGCTCAACGCCTCGAAGAAAGACCTGGTCCGCGACCTCAAGGCCTCGTCGGAATTCGACCAGAGCGCGCTGTTCAAGAAGATCTACGAAGAAGAGTACGGCACCTTCGGTGGCGCTCCGTTCGGCATGCTGTTGGGTGATTACGAGTTCAACCGTAACCCGGAAGACATGTACCTGCTCGAAGAGATCTCCCACGTGGCCGCCGCTGCCCACGCACCGTTCATTTCGGCGGCCTCGCCCGAGCTGTTTGGCTGGGACTCGTTCACCGACATGTCCGGCCCGCGCGACCTGGCGAAGATCTTCGACACCGTCGAATACGCCAAGTGGAAATCCTTCCGTAACTCCGAAGATTCCCGTTACGTCGGCCTGACCCTGCCCCACGTGCTGGGTCGCCTGCCGTACGGCCCGGATACCACGCCGGTCGAAGAATTCAACTTCGTCGAAAGCGTCGACGGTCGCGACCACAACAAATACCTGTGGATGAACGCTGCCTACGCACTGGGCACCCGCGTGACGGATGCGTTCTCGCGCTACGGCTGGTGCGTGGCGATTCGCGGTGTGGAAGGCGGCGGTCTGGTGGAAGGCCTGCCGACCCACACGTTCAAGACCGATGACGGCGAAATCGCCCTCAAGTGCCCGACCGAAATCGCCATCACCGACCGCCGCGAGAAAGAACTCTCCGACCTCGGTTTCATTCCGCTGGTGCACTGCAAGGGCACTGACTACGCGGCGTTCTTCGGCACTCAGTCGACCCAGAAGCAAAAGCAGTACAACACCGACATTGCCAATGCCAACGCCCGTCTCTCGGCGCAACTGCAGTACATCTTCGCCACCTCGCGCATCGCTCACTACATGAAGGCGATCATGCGCGACAAGGTCGGCAGCTTTGCGTCACGCAAGGACGTCGAGATGTTCCTCAACAAGTGGCTGTCCAGCTACGTGCTGCTCGACGACACCGCCAGCCAGGAAGCCAAGGCCAAGTTCCCGCTGCGTGAAGCACGTGCCGAAGTCTTTGAAGTGCCGGGCAAGCCTGGCGTGTACAAGGCCGTGACTTACCTGCGTCCGCACTACCAACTGGATGAGCTGACGGCGTCGCTGCGACTGGTTGCAGAACTGCCGCAATCCACACGCGGTTAACCGAACCGGGTTTGCCAGGGAGGCAACATGAGTAGCCAACACAAGCTGTTGCCGTCACTGCTGGACCGGTTGCTGGACGACCGTCCGCACCAGTCCGTTGAAGCCTCGGCGCAACGCTTGTGTTCGCTGGCCGATTACAAGGCCAGCATCGTGCGTGACCTGGAAATCCTGGTCAACACCCGTCAGTCCCTGGTGGCTGGCGAGCTCGCCGGTTTCCCGCAACTGCCGGGCACGATTCTCGATTACGGCATGCCCGATTTCACCAGCAAAAGCGTGCTCGACCCCCAGGACCGTTATCTGATCCAGCAGCAGCTGGAGAAGGCGATTTCCGGCGGCGACCGGCGCTTTCGCAGCGTCAAGGTACAACTGCTCGCACAACAAACCGGCCAACGCATGCTGACGTTTCGCGTTGATGCCGTACTGCGCCTGCAAGACATCTCCCGTCAGGTTTCCTTTGACGCGGTGTTGCAGGTCAATACCCAGGAATACACAGTACAGAACCTCAACTGATGCTCGACGACCTGCTCCCCTATTACGAAAAGGAACTGTCGCACCTGCGCTTTCTGGGCCAGGAGTTCGCGAGCCAGTACCCGAAAATCGCTTCGCGGTTGCTCATCGAGGGCGATAACTGCGAGGACCCGCATACCGAGCGGTTGATCGAGGCGTTTTCGTTTCTCTCGGCACGGGTGCACAAGAAGCTCGATGACGAATTTCCGGAAATCGTCGAGTCGTTCCTTGAGGTGCTCTACCCACACTACCTGCGCCCTACTCCATCGATGTCCATCGTGGAGTTCAGCCTGGGCAAGAACGAGAAGGTCACCGAAGCCTACCGCGTCGCGCGTCACACCGAGATCCACGCCACCCCCATTGACAGCGTGGTGTGCAAGTTCCGTACGTGCTACCCGGTCGACCTGTGGCCGATCAGTGTGCAGCAGGCCTCGTTCATCGAAATGGAACGCTCGGCCTTCAACGGCCATAGCGCGGATCTGGTGGCGCGTTTGCGCATTGGCCTGACGGCGACCTCCGACGTGCTCTTCGGGCAAATGGAGATGGACTCGCTGCGCTTCTTCCTCGACGGCGAAAGCACACTGATGCTGCAGCTGTACGAACTGCTGTTCAACAACCTGGCCAAGGCCACGCTGACCTTCGAAGACGAAGGCCGCCTGCGTGAAGTGGCACTGCCCGCCAACGCCTTGAAAGCTGTCGGGTACGGACTGGACGAAGGGCTGGTGGATTACTCGGAGCGCTCGTTTCTGGGCTACCGCCTGCTCCACGAATACTTCACCTTCCCGGACAAGTTCATGTTCTTCGACCTGTCCGGTTTCGGCCGCGTGCTGGCGGGCAAGGCGCTGAGCAAGGTCGAGATCAATTTCTACTTCTCGGACTATGACCTGCACGACCGTCTGGCGCGCCTGACGCAGAACATCGGCCGCGCCAACTTCAAGCTCAACTGCACGCCGATCATCAACCTGTTCCGCCAGCAGGCCGAGCCGATCACCCTGACCCATGCGCAGCATGAATACGCCATCGTTCCCGACGTGCGCATGCAAAACACGGCCGAGGTGGTGTCCATCGACCAGGTGCGTCGGGTCAAGAAAATCGGCGGACTGGAACAGGTCACCACCTGTCATCCGTTCTTCGAGCCGCGCAACGATCAAGGGCCGGGCAACAGTTACTGGATCGCCCGCCGACGACCGTCCCAGAGCCGGCAACGGGAAGGCACCGACGTGTTTATTCGTGTGGTGGACCGGGATCTGGAGCTGATCAACTCGGCCAGCGACACCTTGAGCATCCGCCTGACCTGCAGCAACCGCGACCTGCCCTCGCTGCTGCCCTTCGGCGGCGCGCGTGGGGATTTCAGTGTCCCGACAGGCTCGGTCATCGACGACATCCGCTGCCTGCGCAAACCCACCGCCTCGGTGCGCGTGCCCTTGGGCAACGGGGTGATCTGGCGCCTGGTCTCGCACCTGTCGCTGAACCATATGTCACTGGTCAGCAAGGGTCGCGACGTGCTGCTGGAACTCTTGTCGCTTTATAACTACCGCAACACCTCCGCCATCCGTAAGCAGATCAACGGGATCGTCTCGGTGAGCAGCGAGCCGGTGGTCGCGCGGATCGGCCACCCGCGTCCGAATTTCGTGCGCGGCGTGGGCGTCACCCTCAAATTCGATGAAAGCCAGTACACCGGCAGCGGCGTGTTTCTGTTCGGCATGGTGCTGGACCACTTCTTCGGGCAGTACTGCTCGATCAACAGTTTTACCCAACTAACCCTGCGCACCTTGCAGCGCGAAAAGAGAGTGGTCCAATGGCCCCCGCGAACCGGCGATCAACCCCTGGTCTGATTGACCAGGCAAGGGCTGAGCCGCACCGATTCGAATTCTTTCAGTTGGTGCGTTTGCTCCGCCTGCATTACAGCAGGAACGGGCGAATGGACCTGCAGACGCGGCCCCATGAAGACCCGTTGCGCTTCCGTTCGCAGCTGTCGCTGAATTTTCCGGCGAGCGAAGTCAGCGACCTGAAGTTCGAGCGCGAGGGCAAGGTGTCGGCCGCCGGGCTGCCGCTGACCGAAGTGCAAGTGACGTTCATGGGCCTGGTGGGACCGTCCGGCGTGTTGCCGCGCCCGTACACCGAGCTGTTGCTGGAGCGGCACATCCAGTACCGCGATGACGCTGCCCATGCGTTTCTCGACGTGTTTTCGCACCGCATGACCACGCTGTTCTACGAGGCCTGGCAAAAGTACAAGTTTTACATTGAGTACGAGCGTAATGGCACCTCGAACTTCGATCGCTACCTGTTGCACCTGGTGGGCCTGGGCCCGCAGGCGCAGAAGCAGAAGTTCGGCCCGCAAGGCTCGCCGCTGCGTCGGGAGCTGTTCAGCTACTTCTCGGGCATGTTCGCGCAGAAGCCGCGCAACGCGCTGAACCTGCAAGTGATGCTGGGGTTTTATTTTTCGTTGCCGTTCAAGGTCCGCCAGTTCGCCGGTGGCTGGCTGAGTCTGGACGTCAGCCAGTGCACACAGCTGGGGCGCAAGAACGCTGCGCTCGGTCAAAGCGCCGTCGTCGGCAACCGGGTCTGGGATTACCAGTCGAGCGTACGGATTGAAATCGGCCCGCTGGCACTCGCCGATTACCGACGCTTTCAGCCCGGCACCGAGGACTACCGCAAGCTGGTCGAGCTGGTGCGTTTCTACGTCGGCGCCCACCTGGATTTCCAGATCGCGCCGAGCCTCAAGCGTGAGGCCGTGCCGCTCGCCAGAATCGGCCGTCAGGGCAACGTCGCGCTGGGCTGGCTGGGCTGGCTGAAACGTCCGGGCGCCGATGTCGAGCCGGCGCGCTGTGCTCTTTTCCATATTCCTTTTGATGGGGTCTCACTGTGAACCTGAAGTCGCTGTTCGCCAAACTGAACGAAACCAGTCGCACAGCCACAGAAGGCGCTGCCGCCCTGTGCTTGTCGGAGAACCACTACGACGTGGAAGTCGAGCACTTGCTCTTGCAACTGCTGGACAACAACGCCAACGATCTGCCGGCGATCCTTCGTCATTACGACGTGGTGCCTGAGCGCCTGCAGGCGCAGTTGGTCACGGCCCTGGGCACCTTCAAAAAAGGCAACACGCGCACCCCTGCCCTGTCGCCACACATCACCCGGATGATCGAACAGGCCTGGGTGCTGGCCTCCATCGAGTTCGGCCAGAGCCAGATCCGCACCGGTTACCTGATTCAGGCGCTGCTGGACGATGACGAGCTGCACCGCGTCGTCGTGGCGTCGGCGCCGGAGCTGGACAAAATCAATGCCGACGACCTGCGGGTCAATCTCGGCGCGCTGGTGGAAGGCAGCCCGGAGTCCGGCCTGGCCAGTCCGCTGGAGGGCCCGAAGCCGGCCAACGGCCGCACCGTTCAGGGCAACGGCAAGACGCCGGGGCTGGATCAATACACCATCAACCTGACCCAGAGCGCCCGCGACGGCCGTATCGATCCGGTGCTGGGCCGCGAGTTCGAAGTGCGGCAGATGGTCGACATCCTCACCCGTCGCCGGCAGAACAACCCGATCCTGACCGGTGAAGCCGGCGTGGGTAAAACCGCCGTGGTTGAGGGCCTGGCGTTGCGCATCGTCCAGGGCGACGTGCCTTCAGTGCTCAAGGACGTGGCCATCCACACCCTGGATCTGGGCTTGCTGCAAGCGGGCGCCGGGGTCAAGGGCGAGTTCGAAAACCGCCTGAAGTCGGTCATCGAGGAAACCAAACGCAGCCTGCACCCGATCATCCTGTTCATCGACGAAGCTCACACGCTGATCGGCTCCGGCGGTCAGGCCGGGCAAAACGATGCCGCCAACCTGCTCAAACCGGCGCTGGCCCGGGGCGAGTTGCGCACCATTGCGGCCACCACGTGGGCCGAGTACAAAAAGTATTTCGAGAAAGACGCTGCCCTCGCCCGCCGCTTTCAAGTGGTCAAGGTGGAGGAGCCGGACGAAGACAAAGCCATCTATATGTTGCGGGGCCTGCTCGGCAAGATGCAGGAGCACCACAAGGTGACGGTCATGGATGAAGCGCTGGTGCAGGCCGTGCGCCTGTCCAACCGCTACATCACCGGGCGTCAGTTGCCGGACAAAGCCGTTAGCGTGCTCGACACCGCCTGCGCCCGCGTGGCGTTGGCTCAGTCGGCCCAGCCCGGGCCGCTGGAAGACTGCAAGCGCCAGATCGACAACGTACAGGCCGAGATCGCCGTGCTGCAGCAGGAAGCCGCCAAGGGCAGCGATCACACGCGCCGCCTGGCCGCGTTGAGCGACGAGTTGCAGGGTGCTCAGCAGACCCGCGAAACCCTCGAACAGCAATGGCAGCGCGAACTGGACCTGGTGAAAAAGCTCGCCGAGCTGGGCAGCGCCCAGACACCCGACGTCAGCCAGATTTCTGCCGTGCGCGCGGAGCTGTCGGAGGTCCAGGGCGAGCAGCCGCTGGTCCACGCGCTGGTGGACGGCGGCACCATCGGCGAAGTGATTTCCGGCTGGACCGGCATCCCGCTGGGCAAGATGCTGCGCAACGAAATCGACACGGTGCAACGCCTTCCGGCCCTGCTGGGCGAGCGCGTGCTCGGCCAGGATCATGCGCTGGCGGAGATCGGCAAGCGCATCAAGATCTCCCGTGCCCGCATGGAAGACCCGAACAAGCCCATCGGCGTGTTCCTGCTGCTGGGTCCGAGCGGCGTCGGCAAGACCGAAACCGCCCTGGCGCTGGCCGACACCCTGTATGGCGGTGAGCGTAACGTCATCACCATCAACATGTCCGAGTACCAGGAAGCCCACACGGTCTCCAGCCTCAAGGGCTCGCCGCCGGGCTACGTCGGTTACGGCGAAGGCGGCGTGCTGACCGAAGCGGTCCGGCGCAAACCGTACAGCGTGGTGCTGCTGGACGAAGTGGAAAAAGCCCACCCGGACGTGCTCGAACTGTTCTTCCAGGTCTTCGACAAGGGCGTGCTGGATGACGGCGAAGGGCGCGAGATCAACTTCCGCAACACGGTGATCATCCTGACCTCCAACACCGGCACCGATCGCATCATGCAGCGCTGCCTGAACACCACCGAGCAGCCGACGCCGGACGAGATCGTCGAGGACCTGCGCGACGAGCTGAATCAGGTGTTCAAGCCGGCCTTCCTCGGGCGCCTGACCATCGTGCCGTATTACCCGGTGCAGGACGAGATTCTGGAGCGCATCGTCGCGCTCAAGCTTGCGCGCATTCGCAAACGTTTCGAGCGCAATCACCAGGCCGTGCTCGGTTACGACGAGGCGCTGGTCAAGGCCATTGCCGCGCGCTGCACCGAAG
Organism: Pseudomonas sp.; assembly: GCF_036387035.1. GTDB lineage: Bacteria > Pseudomonadota > Gammaproteobacteria > Pseudomonadales > Pseudomonadaceae > Aquipseudomonas. The sequence goes on from NZ_DASVUM010000077.1 coordinate 14,019, forward strand.
TCGACAGCGGCGCACGCAACATCGACAACATTTTGTCCAAGACCCTCATGCCGGAACTGTCCCAGCACGTGCTGGAGCGCATGGCCGAGGACAGGCCGATTCAGAGCCTGAACATCGAACTGGGCAGCGACGGTGATTTCGCCTACCGCCTCACTTGATTGGATTCGGCTTGATTTGATCGAGCATTCATAGGTAGCAGTCATGAATATGCGAAACAGGGAACGTCTTTACGCCGGGGCCGGCCGGGCAACGCGCGTGACCCTTCTGGCGGTCGTTATGGCGCTCAGCGCCTGCGGCATCACCGACCGCGCGAGCAAGCGCGTCGACGACACATGGGCAGGCGACATGCTGTTCGGCGACAAGGAAAAAGTCATCCTGACCGCCGACGGCGGCAACCAGCTCAACCCCGATGAAAGCGGTCGGCCGCTGTCCGTGGTCCTGCGGGTGTATCAGCTCACGTCGCTGGAGCGTTTCGCCTCCATCGACGCCGATGCGCTCTGGGACAACCCGCAGCAGGCTTTGGGCAACACGCTGATCGACAGCCAGGAAATCACCTTGCTGCCAGGCATGGGCCAGATCGACCAGTGGCCGCTGAACAAGGGCACCGGTTATGTCGGCGTCGCGGCGTTTTTTCGTTCCGACGAGAAGAGCCATTGGAAAGTCGCCTTCGACGCCAACTCCCTGCGCAAGGACGGCATCTGGTTTTCCTCGGACGGCCTGCGCGTGCTGGTCGACAACAACCACGTGCTGGCGGTACGCGGCAATGACGTGCTCAACAAGCCGCAGACCGAGGCGCAGTTCGCCAGGAGCAACGTCATGCCCGCCGCGGAGCCTCCCGCCAACACTGGCAACCCGCCGCTGAGCCAGCAGGTGCAGGACGCCATGGTACAGAAGGCAAAAGACACCGCCGTGGACTCCGCCCAGCAGAGTGCCCAGAAAGGCGTGCAGTCAAAGTTCGATTCATTACTGGAAGGCGTTCATGAGTAAGCAGAGCCGCGTGATGTGGTCCGAAGGGATGTTTCTTCTGCCACAACATTTCCAATACCAGGATGAATTCCATCAGCACCAGCTCGCCGAATCGGCGCTGCGCAGCACGCCCTTCCATTGGGGCGTGCAGGCCATGCAGATCGACGAAGAGGCGCTGGCCAGCGGATCCCTGCAGTTCAAGCGCCTCAAGCTGGTGTTTCCGGACGGCAGCCTGTTCGACGCGCCGCAGCACGACCCGCTGCCGGCGGCGCGTGATCTGCGCGAGCTGCTCAAGGGCAACGACTTCAAGGTGTATGCCGCCTTGAAACTGCCCGAGCCCTTTGGCCTCAATTACGTCGAAGACGGTCAGGAGCAGAAAAGCGCGCGGCGCTTTCGCAAGCAGTTCGACACCCTGCCCGACCTCAACGAAGGCGACCTTGAAAACGAAATCACCAGCCTGCGCCTGAACGTGGTGATGCTGATCGACGGCGACTCGCTGGACGGCTACAGCTACTGCCCGATTGCGCGACTGTCGCGCAACAATATTGGCGGCTTCAGCCTCGACACCCACTTCGTGCACCCGACGCTTCACCTGGGCACCCACGAAACCCTGATCGGTCTGGGCAAGCGCCTGCTGGGCGCCCTGCACTCAAAAAGCAAAGCGCTGTCGGGCCGTCGCCGCGAGCGTGCCGACCAGATCGCCGAGTTCGGTTCCAGTGACGTCACGCTGTTCTGGCTGCTCAACACGGTCAATCGGGCGTATCCGAATCTTGCGCATCTGCTGGCTCACCCGCGGCTGCACCCGGAGCGTCTGTACCTGTTTCTGGCGGAACTGGCCGGTGGCTTGCTGACGTTCTCGCTGGACGTAGAACTCAACGACATCCCCGAGTACAACCACCACGACCCCGCGGCGTCGCTGGTCAAGCTGGACGAGTTGATCCGCACGCTGCTGGACAACGTCATCCCCAACCAGTGCATCGTCATCAACCTGACCCAGACCAAGCCGTCCTACTGGCAGGGCCAGTTGCACGATCCGCGTCTGGTCGATGCCGATTTCTATATTTCAGTGCACGCCGACATGCCCGGCTCCAGCCTGCTGGAACTGGTGCCGCGCGCGGTCAAGGTCGGCTCCCCAGAAGACATCGAAGTGGTGGTCAACAGCGCCATGCCCGGCGCCACGCTCAATCATTCGACGCGGCTGCCCAACGCCATTCCGGTGCGTCTGGACAACCACTACTTCTCGATCGAACCCCATGGCCGGGTCTACGAACGCATGATGAGCGCGCAGGCGATCTCGTTCTACGCACCCAGCGCTTTCACCAACCTCAAGCTTGAACTGATGGCAGTACTCAAATGAGCGAAGCCGTAATGCAAGGCGCCATGGCCGCCGACCAGCCAAAACCGACCCTCAAAGACCTGGTGCAGGATTTCATCAGCATGGCGCTGATCCTGCGTCGTGGTCGTCAAGTGACCTCGGTCACCGCGTTCGAGGAGAGCGTCGACACCTTCTTCGCCTCGCTGGAGCGAGAAGCCCGCGCGTCGAATTACAGCGTCGAGCAGGTCAAGGACACCCAATACGCGTTGTGCGCGTTCCTGGACGAAAGCGTGCTGCGGGCCAAGATGCCCGAGGCGCCGGTCGTGGCAAAAACCGATACCGCTGCAGTTACAACACCCCCTTCGCCTAACGCCGCACTTGAAGCGCCGACGGAGAAAGTCAACGAGCTGCGCCGTCACATCGAGGTCTCCCCGCTGCAGTTCCGCCACTTCGGCGTGCACCTGGCAGGCGAAGGCTTTTTCGACAAGATCGAGGCGTTGCGCGCCGACGTCAAACGCAACCTGGACGTGCTCGAGGTGTATCACCTGTGCCTGGCCCTGGGTTTCGAAGGCAAGTTCAGCGTCGCCGACGGCAAGGATCAGCTGCGTTACCTGGCCAACACCCTCGGCCAGGACATCGCCCGTTACCGCAAGACCCCCAAGGCGCTGTCGCCGGACTGGGCGCTGCCGGATCAGGTCTCGCAGATGCTGCGCCACGAGGTGCCGGTGTGGATTTACCTGGCACTGATCGCACTGGTCTGTCTGGGGGTGTACCTGACCCTGGACTGGCTGCTGGGCAAGGACGTCGCCTTATTGTCCGAACACATCAGCCAATTGTTCAGTGCCTGAGCACTGCTCGGGTAAGCGAGTCAGGAAGACATGAAAACACTACTTCGCGCTCTAAAAAGTTTCTGGTTCCTCTTCATTGCGCTGTGGCTGGGGAGCCTGGCCGCGTGCGTGGTCATCGCGGCACGCAACCAATGGTCACGTGAATACCTGCAGCAGGTCATGCTGGTGGTCAGCGTCGGTTTTGTATTCGTTGCCTTTATCCGGCACATACAACGCATTCACAAAGAACGCAATCTCGAGCGTCTGGTGCACCGCGAAGTCGACCGCTCACTGCCGGCCGACGGGGACTTCCGCGACCAGCAAGTGCTGCGCGACCGCCTTAAACATGCGATCAGCATGCTGCGCGCCGATCGCTCGGCGGGCGGCGGCGGTTCTTCGGCACTCTATGAGCTGCCGTGGTACTTGGTGATCGGCATGTCGGCGGCGGGCAAGACCTCGCTGCTGACCCGCTCGGGCTTGTCAGCCACCGCCGCCGGTGGACAGACGTCCGGCGAGAGCGGCACCCGCCACTGCGACTGGTATTTCAGCCCCGAAGCGGTGTTGATCGACACCGCCGGCCGTTACCTGACCGACGACCAGTCAGCGAGTGAATTCACCGACTTCCTGCAGTTGCTGAAAAAGCAGCGCAAGAAGACGGCGATCAACGGCCTGGTGCTGGTGGTCAGCCTGCCGGAACTGCTGGCGGCCACGACCTCCGAGCGTGCGCAAATGGCCCTCCAGCTGGTGGCGCGTATCGAGGAATACAGCCGCAGCCTGGACGCCCATCCGCCTATTTACCTGATGCTGAGCAAGACCGACCAGTTGCCGGGATTCAATCAGGCCTTCGACGGTCTGGACCTGAACGAGCGTCAGCAGCCGCTGGGCATGACCTTCGCGCTGTCGGAGATTCGCACCCACGGCCTGAAGACGGTGCTGGACAGCAAGCTGAGCAACCTGCACAACGGCGTTCAGCGTCACGTCGATGCGCAGATGACCCGCCTTGGCGCCGACGCCAACAGTGCGCTGCTCAACTTCCCTAACTACTTTGCCGGGCTGTCGAGCGTGCTGGTGCCGTTCCTTGAGCACTTTATTCAGCCGGCGAGCCACGGCGGCCCGCTGCTGCTTCGCGGCCTGTACTTCACCAGCGCGCTGCAGACCGCTCAACAGTTGAGCCAGGTGTACGAAGACGATGTGGCTGAGGATTTCGCCCTGCTGCCGGCCAAGGACCGCGGCCACGCGGCGCAGGCCAACGGCAGGAACAACAGCGAGCGCAGCTACTTCATCACCGACACGTTCCGCCGGGTGATCTTCCCCGATCGTGAGCTGATCTCCTATCAATCCCGCACCGGCCGCGACACCTCGATGACCCCGGTGGTCATCGCCGCCGCTGTGCTTGCCGGTCTCGGGTTCATCGGCTGGCAAGCGCTGTCGTTCCAGCACAACCGTGAATGGATCGCCGGGCTGCAAGACAAGCTGAATGAACTGGGCGAGGCCCCCGACCGCGCGCAGCGCATGGCCGCCGGTGAAGGCCTGGAGCTGCTGCGCAACGAACTGGCGCAGGTCGAAAAACACCGCGCCAAAGGTGTGCCGCTGCAACTGGGTGCCGGCTTGTACCGCGGCGACGAGATCTTTGCCGCCGCGCAGACCGCCTACCTCCAGCAGCTGCGCAGCCAGGCCCTTGAGCCGGTGGCGCTGACGCTGCAAATGCAAATGCGCGCGTTCAACGCGTTCACCCAATCGGTGGATCCTCAGAACGAACTCGCCGCCACCGCCGGTAAACCCGGCAGCAAGCCTGCCAAGGGCCAGAAACTGGCGGATCGCGGCGTGCGCAGTTTCGCCGCCGGCACCGGCAAGCCGACCCTGAGCAGCATCCCGCGCAGCGTGGGCGATGCCGGCAGCCGTCTCAAAGGCGCCGTGCGCAGCAACGTGACCAAGACCCGCGAAGCGGCCCTCGCCGACCTGCGCAACCCGGCCACCGCCCATGACGCCGCCGAGCTGTCGGCGACCACTGGCGGGCTGTCCTTGTCCGAGGAAATGCTTGGCCGGCTGGACGAACAGCAAGTCGCGTCGATCATCGAGTCTTACAACGCGCTGAAGCTGTACCTGATGCTGACGCAACCCGGCGCACACACGGACCCGGAATTCGTCAGCGCTGCCTTGCCGGTGGCCTGGAGCAATACCGCTTCTGCGGACAGCCAGGTCAGCGACAAGGTCATCACCGACAACGTGCCCGTGTACGTGCAGTTGCTCAACAGCGGCCAGGCCCCTGCCCTGCCCCGCAATGACCAGTTGGTTGAGGAAACCCGCAAGAGCCTCAAGTCGTTCATGATCTCCAGCTCGCTGGTGGACCGTGAATACCTGCGCCTGCAACTGGAGGCCAGTCGGCAGTTCCCGGCCGTGGGCCTCAACGAACTGGTGCCGTTGCCCGGCCGCCAATTGCTGTACGGCAGCGAAGCGGTGCCGGCGATTTTCACCCGCCAGGGGTGGGACGGTTTCGTCAAACCGGAGCTGATCAAGCTGATGTCGAGCAACCTGCGCAACGAGTCCGACTGGGTGCTCGACGGCGACGGCGGCGACAGCATCATCCAGAAAGCCAACTTCATGCGCGAGTTCATGGCGCGCTACAAGCGTGACTACGCCCAGTCCTGGTACACCTTGCTGAGCAGCGTCGGCGTGCGCCACTTCACCGACATGGCCAACGCCACGCAACAGTTGTCGCTGCTGAGCGACGTGCAGAACTCACCGGTGAAAATCCTGCTGTCCGGGGTCAACGACAACACCCAGTGGGACGTGCCTGCGCCACAGGTCAATCAGCAGCCCGGCGCACCGAAGCCTGACGATTTCTGGAGCAAGGTCACCGGGCTGTTCAATGGGCCGCAAGGGCCGACCGCCGCCATGCTGTCGCCGCTGCCTGCGGTGGACGACGGCAGCCTGGCGCAGCGTTTCGAGCCGGTGTCGCGGGTCTTCGCGGCACAGAACGCCGAAGGTGCGGACAGCACGATCATGGACCGTTACCTGGCCGCGCTGCGCAAACTCAAAGTGCGGATGAACAACATCCAGCGCTCTCAGGACGTGGGCAAGAGCAGCAAGCAGCTGATCAGCGAAACGCTGGAAGGTCAGCCGAGCGAAGTGACCAACGTGCGCAACTACGTCGAGACCACGGTGGACACCAGCCAGGGCGGCCTGTCCGAGTCGCTGCAGGGCCTGTTCAGCCTGCCGATCCAGTTTGCCTGGGAAACCCTGCGCGACCCGGCCGGCCAGCAGATCGCCAAAGCCTGGGCGCAACAGATTGCCAAGCCGTGGGAACAGGTCATGGCGCACCGCTACCCGATCGCCGCCGGCAGCCGCAACGAAGCGTCGGTCAAAGACCTGCAGCGTTTCGTCGACCCCGAGTCGGGCCTGCTGCCGAACTTCAAGCGTAATGAAATCGGCAACCTGTCCGGCGGTGAAGGCCTGGGCATGGGCAGCGGCGCCAAGAGCGCGCCGCTGGTCAACCCGAACATGGTCACCAGCATCGACAAGGCCAGCTCCCTCGGTCAGGTCATCGCGAGCCTGTCGGACAAGGAAAACGGTTTTGAAATCATGCTCGAGCCGTCGGCCTATTTCACCGACATCATCTTCACCCTCGACGGTCAGGTTCAGCATTACCGCAACGGCAAAACCAGCTGGAGCCGCTTCTCCTGGCCGGGCACCACGACGGCGCCGGGCGCGCGCCTGGACGTCGTCACGCTGACCGGCGAACGCATCACCGTGTTCGACTACCCCGGTCGGTGGGGCCTGTTGCGCATGAACGACAGCGCCCGGGTCGACGACCTCGACGGCATCCAGCAGCGCTTCAGCTGGAACACTGCCAACGGTCAGGTCAGCCTCGCTGTGCGCAACTATGGCGGGGTCAAGCTGACCGATCTGGCCAATGTCAAATCCCTGAGCGCGTTGAACACGCCGTCCAAAGTCGTCGCCGAAGGATCGCCGAAGTGATGAGCACCGCGCGCAACCTCGAACGCCTGCGGGAGCGTCGTCGATGATCGGCTGCTTCGGCAAACTGCCGTCGAGTGCGGACTTCATCAGTCTGCACGGCGCGGCGGATGACGTCTGCGAGTTCGACGGCTGGCTGCAGGCGTCTCTGGCGGCGATTCATGCGCGGGAAGACTGGCGGGCGCAATTCGATCGCCTGCCGGTGTGCTTCTTCTCGTACCGCGCACGCTCCGGCAACTGGTTGCTGGGCGGTCTGGTCAGCTCGATGGATTCCAGCCAGCGACGCTACCCGCTGTTCATTTACCAGACCGTCAAGGCAGGCGACGGCGAACCGCTGGTCAACCCGTTCACCCTGAGCGAGCTGTTCTGCGCGCAGATAAAGCCGCTGTTGCACCTCGGTGCCCAAGGTGCGCAGTCGGCCGTGCTGTTCGAGCGAATCAAGGCGCTGCGCCCATTGCAGGGTCAGGACTTCGCCCTCTTTCGCCAGGTGCACGACAAATTCCTGCGCAACTTCAGCCTGCGCGACATCGCCACGGCGCTGGAACAGACCTACCCGGAGTTCGTCACCAACGCCATGCTGACGCGGCTGAACGCGTTGCGCCGCCCGCTGAATCAGGCACAGGCGCCGAGCATCAGCCTGCCGCTGCCGGCTGAACGCGGCCTGAAGAATCCAACGGCCGACCTCTGGGTCGACTGGCTGACGCGCATTAAAGCCGGCCGCGTGTCGCCCCAGGTCAGCGTACTGGCCGACGATTTCATGCGGCCAAACTTGCTGTGCTTCCCGTCGCGCAGCAACACCGGGCTGTACACGACACTGATCGACCCGGTCGCGCGGCCTGAGCATTACGACGTGCTGGCGGATTTCGCGGCGTTCGATGAACACCACCGAGCGCCTGCGTTTCCCGACACCGATCGCCCCCTTTTTGACGTCATCGACCGTTTTGTCGACGCGCTGGATGTGAAGTCTGTATGAACAAGCTCAAGTATTACCTGCTGCGTTACCAACCCTACATTCTGGGGGTGTGCTTCTTCCTGACGATCTTTGTCGTCTGGGGGATCGGTCGCGCGCTGGACTTCAGTTCCCTGGGCAGCCTGCTTACCGGCATCGCCGTGTTTGTGCTGCTCTCGGTCGGGTACGTGGTGTTTCTCTATAAAAGCCCCTCGCGCCACCACAACCTCGAAGGGCTGCTGCGCGACGACGCCGATCAGGCAGTGTTGAACGCAAGCCCGGCGGACCGTGAAGAGGTCAGCCTGTTGCGCGAGCGCCTGCTGCAAAGCATCGATCGCCTGCGCAGCAACACCCCGCGCGGCGCGCGCGCCAAGGACGCGCTCTATGCGCTGCCGTGGTACCTGGTGGTGGGCCAGCCGGCGGCAGGCAAGAGCACCATGCTGTATCAATCCGGGCTGAATTTCCCGTACGCCGAACGCGAAGGCGTGCGCGTCGCGGGTCTGGGCGGCACGCGCAACTGCGACTGGTTTTTCAGTTCCGAGGCGGTGCTGCTGGACACCGCCGGGCGCTACATGACCGATCAGGAAGAAGCCGGGAAATGGCGCGCCTTCCTTCAACTGCTGCGTCAGCACCGTCAACGCCGCCCGCTCAACGGGCTGATCGTGACGGTGAGTATTCACGACATTCTGCAGGCCTCGCCCGAGGACCAGGAGCGCCTGGCCAAGCGTCTGCGCGAACGCATTCAGGAAACCCACTCGCTGCTGGAAGTGCGCCTGCCGATTTACCTGGTCTTCACCAAATGCGACCTGGTGCCCGGCTTCGCACCGTTTTACCGTCAGCTGGACGACTTGGCCCGCGGCGAAGTGATGGGCAAGACCTTCACCCACAAGGACTATGAAAAAGCCGACTGGGCCCAGCGCTTCGGCGTCGCCATGGACGAACTGGTCAGCTACTGGAAGGACGTGGCGAACCAGCAACTGGTGCTGCAGGACATCCAGATCACCCGTCGGGACTCGGCGGTCTATCGTTTCCCGCTGGAATTGGCGGCGCTCAAACCGCGGCTGCAGCTGTTCGTCGACGCCTTGCTGCGCGCCAATCCGTATCAGAACGCCGAGCTGCTGCGCGGCTTCTACTTCACCAGCGCGCTGGATGCCGACGCGCCGGAGCTGGGGGGCCATACCCGTCAGGTCAGCGAGCGCTTCTCCCTTGAAGCCGAGCAGGCAGCGGCCAGCGGTCACGCCCAGCCGCAGCCGCTGTTCATCAACAGCCTGTTTCGCAAGGTGATCATTCCTGATCAGCATCTGGTCGCGCTGTACACCAGCAATGTCCGTGAACGCCGTCGCAAGGCCGCGTGGGTCGGCGGCGCGAGCCTCATCGCACTGCTGCTCTGTGGCGCGTGGGGCTGGTCGTACTGGAACAACAAGACCGAGATCCAGACGCTTTCTGCCGGGCTGAACGCCGCGGCGGCCCAGGATGAAGCGTCACCGGGGCAGTACACCGCCTGGCAAACCCTTGATCGTCTGCGCGTCGGGACCGCTGATTACTACACCCGGCACCACGATCAGGGCGTGCCGCTGCGCCTGCGTCTGGGCCTTTACCAGGGTCACAACGTCGAGCCGCTGGTGCGTGCGCGTTACTTCAACCGGCTGGAGACGGTCATGCTCAAGCCGACCGGTGACAACCTCACCCGTTCGCTGTACCTGCTGACCACCATCAAGGTCTACCAGCGCAACGCCAAGGACCTGATGCCGGTGACGGGCGTGGACAGTGTCGAGCCGCGCGCCCTGCCCAACGATAACCGTGCGCAGTCGATCGCCGACTTCGGCAAGGCGACGCTGGAGACCTACGTTCAGCTGTCGCGCTCGCAGCGGGAGAAAGCCGACCCGGCTTTCCTCAAAGCCAGGATTCCGGATTACTGGTACCCGGCCATCGCCAAACAGACGGGCAAAACCCTCGGCGCGGCCGGCGCTGCGACGAACTCGGGAACGGATTACGAACTCGCCAGCCGCCAGGTCAATTTCTACAGTGACCAGATCCACGAGCCGGACGTGCCGAGGATTCTCGACAATGCGTTCCTGACGTCCAGCTCGCGCAACTACATCAACAGCCTGCTCTCGCAGTCGCTGCGTTCCATTGAGACCATCACGCTGGAATCGGACACCCTGTTCGCCTTCGGCCGTGCCGATTTCCAGAGCCTGAAAACCGAAGGCCAGAGCCAGTTGAGCGCTATCGCCGGCAAGCTGCTGAGCACCCCGAACATCGGCAAGATCATCATCGCCGGCCACGCCGATCAGCTCGGCGATCGCCAGGGCAACCTGCAGGTGTCCAGGCAGCGCGCGCAGACCATCAAGACCTATCTGGTCGGCAAGGGCGTACCCGCCGAACTGGTCGAAGCCGTGGGCGAAGGCAGCGAGAAGCCGCTGGTCAAGTGCGACATGCAGCAGCCCCGCGCGCAGTTGATTCAGTGTCTTGAGCCGAACCGGCGCGTAGAAATCGAGGTGCGTGCGCTCAACTGATCGCGCGCGCCTGTGTAAAGAACCCGGCGCCCGGGCCCTGTTTTTTTTGGGCCGGGCAGCGGCAACCGATCCCTCTGAATCATTCGGAGGGGTCACATCACGGGGCGTTGATATGGCCGCATGACGGCCGGCCCCAACCTGTAAGAAAGGAGAAGTAAGAAATGGCATTTGACGCATATATTCAGATCGACGGCATTCCAGGCGAAGTTCTGGATGACAAGCACAAGGACTGGATTGAAGTACTCGGCTACGAGTACGGCGCCACCCAAGCGACGTCGGCGACTGCCAGCTCTTCAGGCGGTGCGTCCTCCGAGCGTGTTGCACTGAGCGATTTCAGCATCCGCAAAGCGGTCGACAAAGCGTCCGCGAAGCTGTTCGAAGCGTGCTGCAAAGGCACCCACATCGCCAAGATCCAGCTGAACGTCAACCGTGCCGGCGGCGACAAGCTGACCTACCTGACCATCAACCTGGAAGAGGTTGTGGTGTCGTCGGTCAAGGCCGTCGCCGGTGGCAGTCAGGACGGTCAGGACAAAGCCGTCAGCGATCTGCCGATCGAAGAGATCAGCTTCAACTTCGCTCGCATCAAGACCACCTACACCCAGCAGAGCCGTGCCGATGGCCAGGGTGGCGGTAACGTCACCGGCGGTTGGGACCGTACCGCGAACAAGGTTTTTGCTTGATCGGGTAGTCACAGCGGTCCGTTGCCTGGCGCAGCGGGCCGTATCCAACACCGCGCCGGCTGGATGGGCGCGGTGTTCTTTTTTCTTGCACCGAGTTGACCATGTCTGAATTTCTCAACGACCTTTCACTGACCGAACTGACAGCACCGATCAATGGAGGAAGCGGCGAAGACCTGAGCTTTTCCACGCTGTTCGACAACGTCAAGGAAGCTCGTCGAGCGGACCCTGATTATTTGACCCAGGGTGACTGGCAGACCGATCTGAAATCTTCGGATTGGGACCTGACGATCACCCTGGCGGCACAGGGCCTTGCTCGGCAGAGCAAGGATCTGATGCTCGTCGCCTGGCTCAGCGAAGCCCTGGCGCACCGATATCACTTCATCGGCATCACCTTCGGCCTGACCCTGGCCGAACGCATTTTGCAGCAGTTCTGGGATGACCTGTACCCGGCGCTGGACGAGGGCCTGGACCAGCGCGCCGCGCGGTTGGCCTGGTTGAAAACCACCCTGGCGGACGTGGTCGGCGGACTGCCGATCACTCAGGGCGATCAGTTCGGCCTGCTGCGCTACGACGAGTCCCGGCACATCGAGAACCTGGCCTTGCAGAATCCTCAGGCCATGCGCATTGCGCTGGACGAAGGCAAGATCAACGCCGAAATTTTCCAGCGTTCCGTGGTGCTGACCGACACCGAGCACTTCCTGCGCAAGGCCTCGGAAATCACCGACAGCCTGCAGGCCTGCCGTCAATTGCAGGCTACGGCCGATCGCTTGTTCGGCCACGAAGCACCGAGCTTTGCCGGCCTGAGCGAGATCCTTTCCCGGGCCGCGCAACTGGCTGAAAAACTGCTCAAGGACCGTGGCGTTGAAATCAATCCGGCGCCCGCCCCACCCGCCTCCGAGCCTTTGGCCGAACCGGCCGATCAACACGCTGCAGGGCCTGCCATGACCATCACCGTGAAAGACACCGCGTCGGCGCCCCTGCGCACTACCCCGCTGACCCGTGACGAAGCCTTCACGATGCTGGCAGGCGTCGCCCAGTTCTTCAAACAGACCGAGCCGCAAAGCCCGGTGCCGTACCTGATCGAACGCGCTATCAAATGGGGCAACATGCCGCTTGAAGGCTGGCTCAACGACGTCATCAAAGACAGCAACGTGGTGGACAGCATCCGCGATGTGCTGGGGACCAAAGAGCCCAAGGGCTAAAATCCCCGGCGGGACCGGCGTTAGTCGGGAATTGCCGGTGGTACGGGGACAAGGCGGTACACCCAGTGGGACCGGCTTCAGCCGGGAAATGCCGGGTGGTACTGGGACAAGGCGGAACACCCAGTGGGACCGGCTTCAGCCGGGAAGGCGTCACTTGCCCCGCCGCTAAATCGACGCCCCGCGCAAATATCGTAGGAGCCGGCTTGCTGGGGAATGCAGTGTGTCAGCCGCGCTCTATGCAATTGACGGAACGCGTTCGCCAGCAAGCCGGCTCCTACAAATTTTGCGCCAGCCGCTGATTTTCCGCACTGCCGAGATCCACTGAGCAAGCCGGCTACAAATTTTGCGTCCGCCTCTGATTTTCGGCACTGCCGAGATCCACTGAGCAGGCCGGCAACAAATTTTGCGTCAGCCGCTGATTTGGGCAGTGCCGAGATCCACTGTGGGAGCCGGCTTGCTGGCGAATGCGGTGTGTCAGCCCCCCTTTTCGTGACTGACCCGACGCATTCGCCAGCAAGC
>NZ_DASVUM010000078.1:0-11988 GCF_036387035.1 Pseudomonas sp.
GTGATCTTGCGCGTGGGCTGACGGTTGGTGTTGGTGATGATGCCGTTGGACAGGTTGCCGTTGGGCAGGATCACCGTCTTGTTGTCGCCGGTGCGCAACACGGTATGGAAGATTTGAATACCATCCACCGTCCCCGACACGCCCTGGGCTTCGATCCAGTCGCCGATGCGAAACGGGCGAAACAAAAGAATCAACACCCCGCCGGCAAAGTTCGCCAGGCTACCCTGCAATGCCAGGCCGATGGCCAGGCCTGCGGCACCGATCGCGGCGACGAATGAGGTGGTTTCGACCCCGATCATCGAAGCAACACTGACGATCAGCAGAATCTTCAGAATGATGTTGGTGATGCTGCTGATGAAGCCCTGCAACGCCAGGTCGACATGGCGCAGTGCCAACAGCGCGCCCACTCGGGAAGTCAGTCTATTGATCAGCCACCAGCCAACCAGCAAGACGACCACTGCCAGCAGCACTTTGCTGCCGTACTGCATGACCATCGGGATCCAGGCCTGAGAGGCCTTCACCAGATGGTCTACCTGGCCGTTCAAATCCAAGTCCATCTATCTCTCCTCGGGTCGCGACACGAAAGGCTGAAGCAACGGTACCGAGTGGGCCCGTCACCTCAGCGACCTCAATTCGGACGCACAGGAGCCCCTCGGGTTCCTGCCAAAACGAAATCGCAGGCCAAATCGCGGCGCAATCAGTCGCGGAAATTGTTGAATTGCAGGGGCATGCCGAACTCATGATCGCGCAGCGCGGCGATGGCCTCTTGCAGGTCGTCACGCTTTTTGCCGGTGACGCGCACTTGCTCGCCTTGAATCGCGGCCTGGACTTTGAGCTTGGCCTCCTTGATGTGAGCAACGATTTTCTTCGCCAGCTCCTTGTCGATGCCTTCCTTGAGCGTGGCTTCCTGTTTCATGACTTTGCCGGACGCAAAGGGATCCTTCAATTCCAGGCACTGCACGTCAATCTTGCGCTTGACCAGGGCCAGCTTGAGGATCTCGATCATGGCTTCGAGCTGAAAACCTTCCTCGGCAGTCATCTTGATCAGCAGGTCTTTTTCGGTGAACTCGAAGCTGCCTTTGCCTTTAAGGTCGTAGCGGCGGTCCAGCTCCTTGATGGCGTTGTCGACGGCATTCGTGACTTCGTGTTTATCCAGTTCGGACACTACGTCGAACGAGGGCATGTAGATTCTCCAATTGATACGGCGCGGCTCAACATGTGGATGGAGCACGCCTGACTTGACGGTATGAAAGCCCGGTCATTATAACGAGACTTTTCCCACGTTCATGTGAGCCTGCGATGTTGATTTCGTTTTCCTTTCACGCGCATCTATCCGCGTCGAGCGTGGCTTCTCTTGATTGCTGACGGCTGGCATGTGTTGGGCGCGGGCAGTCTGGGCACTCTTTGGGCCACGCGCCTGGCGCGGGCCGGCCTGCCGGTGCGCCTGATTCTGCGTGACGAAACCCGCCTGTCGGCCTACAACGCGCAAGCGGGCCTGACGCTCAACGAGCACGGCCAGCGCCAGACATTCGCCATCCCGGCTCAGACCGTCAGCGCAGATCAGCCCATTCAGCGCCTGCTGGTGGCGTGCAAGGCCTATGACGCCGAAGGCGCGGTCGCGGCGATAGCCCACCGCCTGACCGACAAGGCTGACGTGCTGTTGCTGCAAAACGGTCTGGGCAGCCAGGACGCCGTGGCCGCCATGCTGCCTGCCGCGCGCTGCATTTTTGTTTCCAGCACCGAAGGCGCTTATCGCGATGAAGACTGGAGCGCGGTGTTCGCCGGGCAAGGCGCCAATTGGCTGGGCGACGCGCAACGTGGCGCGGCACCGTCCTGGCTGGACGCGCTTCAGCAGGCGGGCATCCCGCATCAGTGGACCGCTGACATCCGCCAACGCCTCTGGCGCAAGCTTGCGCTCAATTGCGCCATCAACCCGCTCACCGTCCTGCACCAATGCCGCAACGGCGAGTTAAGCGCTCATGCAGAGGAAGTGACGGCGCTGTGTGCCGAACTGGGCGCGCTGTTGCGACGCGCCGGTCAGCCCGGTGCGGCCGAAGGCTTGCTGGAACAAGTGCAACAGGTCATCGCCGCCACCGCTGCGAATTATTCCTCGATGTATCAGGATGTCGCCCAAGGCCGCCGCACCGAGATCCGCTATCTGCTCGGGCACGCCTGTGCCACGGCAACGGCGCTCGATTGTCCGGTGCCGAGGCTGAACCAGTTGCGCCTGCGCCTGATCGAACACCTCAGCGCCCGGGGCTTGCCCTGCGACTGACGGGTTTGCTCACAAGCAGAACAGCGCTACCCTGCCCGCTTCCCACTCCGGTGACATTGCCCCATGCCATTGCGCCAGCGCCTCGAAAACCTGCCGGTCGGTCAGAAGCTACTGGCCGCTCTGTTGGTGTTGCTTACCACCGTGCTGGTGGTCGCCAACCTGACCTTCATCAGCGCCGCCTATTACATCTCCCAGGAAGCGATGGCGCCCCAGGCGTTGCAAACCATCGGTCGACTGATCAGCAATCCCGGGCTGTCCGAGCAGGCGCTGTCCTCGACTTACAACGCCCAGGCGCTGCTCAAGGAGCTGAAAAATTACGGCCCATTGCGGGCGGCGGCGGTGTACGACAGCGGCGGTACGCGCCTGGCGCAGATGCAGCAGGGCGACAAGTTGCGCATGCCCGAACACTACCGGGACCTGGATAACTGGCGCATCACCGAGTTTCGCAATACGCAGGTCATCCCCATTCCGAAAGCCGGGCAAGCGCCGGGGCATCTTTTGCTGGTTGCGAGCAGCGAATTGCCGACGGCGTTCTACACCGGCACGCTGACGGCCAGTATCGGGATTCTGATCTTCAGCATCCTGCTCTGGGCCGGCGTGGCCCGGCAGATCCGTCGCTTCATCACCGAGCCGATCTACGAACTGGAAGACCTGTCGCGGCGGGTGACCCGCGAGGAGAATTACGCGCTGCGGGCAGGGCCCGGCAACCAGGACGAAATCGGTTCGCTGGCCGAGGCGTTCAACACCATGCTGTCGCGCATGGAAGCCCGCGAGTTGCAGCTGCGACGCGCGCGCGATGAATCTCAGGAAGCCTACGATCAGGCCCAGGGGCTGGCGGAAGAAACCCGTCACACCAACCGTAAGCTGGAGCTGGAAGTCCAGGTCCGCAGCAAGATCGAGAAGAAGCTCACTGGTTTCCAGAATTACCTCAACAGCATCATCGACTCCATGCCGTCCGCGCTCATCGCGCTGGACGAACAGCTGTACGTCACGCAATGGAATCAGGAGGCCGGCGCCCTGTCCGGCACACCGCTGGACGAGGCGCTCAATCAGCCCATTTATTCGGCGTTCCCGCCAATGCGTGCCTTTCTGCCACAGATCAAACAGACCGTCGAGCGCCACACCGTCACTAAGATCGAACGCGTGACCTGGGTCAAGGGGGAAGAGTCGCGGCATTACGCCCTGACCTTCTACCCCCTGACCGGCGATGCCGGGCGCGGTGCGGTCATCCGCATCGACGACATCACCCAGCGCCTGTCGCTGGAAGAAATGATGGTGCAGTCGGAAAAAATGCTCTCGGTGGGCGGGCTGGCCGCTGGTATGGCCCACGAGATCAACAACCCCCTCGGCGCGATCATGCACAACGTGCAGAACATCCGGCGCCGGCTCTCGCCCGATCTGCCGAAGAATCTGGAGCAGGCCGAGCAGGAAGGCATCGAGCTGGCGGCAGTGAACCAGTACCTGATCGCCCGGGAAGTCCCGCAATTGCTCGACGGTATCCAGTCAGCCGGGGCACGGGCCGCGAAGATCGTCAGCCACATGCTCAGTTTCAGCCGACGCAGTAACCGGCAACTGGCGCCTTGTGATCTGCCCGCGCTGATCGATCAGGCGGTCGAGATCGCCAGTAACGATTTCGACCTCACCATCGGCTTTGACTTCAAGGGCCAGAACATCATTCGCCAGTTCGATCCTGCCTTGGGTCCGGTGCCTGCGACCGCCAACGAACTGGAGCAAGTGCTGCTCAACCTGCTGAAGAATGCGGCCCAGGCCATTCATCAGCGCGAGGACGACAGCGAGCCGGGGCGCATCATTCTGCGCACGCGCTTGAACCCGCCGTGGGCGGAGATCCAGGTCGAGGACAACGGCGTCGGCATGTCCGAGAGCGTGCGCAAGCGAACCTTCGAGCCGTTTTTCACCACCAAGGAAATCGGCCAGGGCACAGGCCTGGGGCTGTCGGTGTCGTATTTCATCATCACCAACAACCACAAAGGCCAGATGGAAGTGCACTCTACCCTCGGCCAGGGCACCTGCTTCACCTTGCGCCTGCCGCTGGTGGACAATTCGATAGATATGCCTGCACCACAGGTCATTGGTCAAAACGACCGGGAGTAGAGCTATGGGATTTCGCTTGTCGAAAATTTACACGCGTACGGGTGACACCGGCGAAACCGGCCTCGGCGACGGCCGTCGGGTGCCGAAGGACCATCCACGGGTCGAGGCCATCGGTGAGGTGGACTCACTGAACAGCCAGGTCGGCGTACTGCTGGCCGGGCTTCAGTCGTCAGTGGCGACCCACCCGGGGTTGCAGGAAGTGATCGACGTGTTGGTACCTTGTCAGCATCGGTTGTTCGACTTGGGCGGCGAGCTGGCGATGCCTGAATATCAGGCACTGAATGCGCAGGAAATCGAGCGTCTGGAGGCGGCAATCGATCACTGGAACGAGGAGCTGGGGCCGCTGGAGAATTTCATTCTGCCGGGCGGCTCGGCGCTGATCGCACAGGCCCATGTTTGCCGGAGCCTGGCGCGCACCGCCGAACGGCGCTGTCAGCATCTCAACGCGGTCGAGCCCTTGGCCGGGGTCGGGCTGGCGTACATCAATCGGTTGTCGGATTTGCTGTTTGTCGCGGCGCGCATCATTGCCCGGCGCGAGGGCGTGGCGGAGATCCTGTGGGAGCCGGCGAAGAAGCCGCAGTGATCGTCGCATCGCGCGAACTGGCTGATTAGACGGCCGAGATTGCCGCCCTCTCTGTAGGAGCCGGCTTGCTGGCGAACGCGTCCGGTCAGAACATTCATGCCGCCTGGCATGAGGTGTTCGCCAGCAAGCCGGCTCCTACGAGGTTTTATGCGTCTGGTTCATCGAGGGGCGTTTTGGCAATGCAAGCGCGCCCCTGCATGTTATTTTCATCAGCCCTGCGGCCAGAACGCTCTGATACCGGCCACACCCTGTGCGCCAGATGCCCAGGCCTGCTGACGATCCGCCGGCCCTACCCCGCCTAGCAGATAAACCGGTTTGCTGAACCCTGCGATCAATTCGCGAGCCTTTTCCCAACCCAGCGGCTGTGCATCAGGATGGCTTTGCGTGGGCAGCACAGGCGAGAGCGTGACGAAATCCACGCCCATCTGCTCGGCCAGGCTTAGCTCTTCAGCGCTGTGACACGACGCGGCCAGCCAGCGGTCCTCAGGAAACGGACGGCCCTTGCTGGCGTATTTGCGCAGCTGTTCGCTGGTCAGGTGCCAGCCCGCCGCGGGGAAGTCGCCCAGCCACTCACGCGGGCCTTTGAGCATCAACTGCGCCTTGCCCGCACACAGCCCGACCGCGTCCACCGCGACGTCACGGTATTTCGGGTCGTACATATTCGGCGCGCGCAGCTGAACCAGCTTGATGCCGGATGCAACCGCCGTGCGTATGCCGCGCAGCAGTTCAGGCGTGTCGAGGTCGTCCGGGGTAATCAGGTATTCGCTCGGCAAACGGGCCGCCGCGACGATGGGCCGATTGGCCGCCGGAAACTCATACTCGGCCAGTTCCCGCTGCGACACCCACGCCAGCGGTTGACCCTCGACGCCGTGAGGCTCGCCGGTGAACGAGGAGACTTCCCAGACGTCGAGCAACACCTGTTTGTCCGGGTAATCGTGCTGGATTTTGATCAGTGGACGCGCTGCGGTGACGGCAATACCGAGCTCTTCGTGCAGCTCGCGGGACAACGCGGCCTCGACGGATTCATCCGCCTCGACCTTGCCGCCGGGAAACTCCCACAGGCCGCCCTGATGCTGTTTGTCTGCGCGTCGGGCAATGAGGATCTTGCCGTCGGTGCCGCGGATCACCGCCGCGGCCACATGGATGCGTTTCACGTTCAACCTTCCTCCAGACCTGCTTGCTGCCAGCGCTTGAACTCAGGCCACTGATAAATCGTTTCAACGTAAGCTGCCGCGTCCGCTGGCAGTTCGACGTGATAGCTGCGAAAGCGCACGGCGACCGGCGCGAAGAACGCGTCGACAATGCCCGGCGCCCCAAACAGGAACCCATCGCCCACGCCCGACGCCGCGCGGCATTCACGCCACAGGGCAACCATGCGATCGATGTCGGCCTGGGCTTCAACGGGGATGACCTCCAGCGCTTCGTCATGGCGCACATCCATCGGCATATTCGAACGCAGCCCGACAAAGCCGCTGTGCATTTGCGCGCACGCGGACCTCGCCTGCGCACGGGCCGCTGCGTCTGTCGGCCACAAGCCGGCGTCGGGGAAGCGCTCCGCCAGATACTCACAGATCGCCAGTGAATCGACGATGGTGCCGTGGTCGGACTTGAGTGCCGGGACTTTACCGGTCGGCGAATGCTCAAGAATCAGGCGCGTGGTGTCGGCCTGATTCAGACGAATCACCTGATCGGTGAACGCCTCGCCGGTCAGCGCAAGCACCAGCCACGGGCGCATCGACCAGGAGGAATAGCGTTTGTCGCCGATGATCAGGTGCAGGCTCATGTGTGGGCTCCATTGAAACCGGTGGTGTCGCTTAGGCTCAGGTGCGGTATTCCGCGTTGATCTTCACGTATTCGTGCGACAGGTCAGTGGTCCAGATGGTTTCGCTGCAATCGCCACGGCCCAGTTCGATGCGGATGGTGATTTCTTCCTGCGCCATCACCAGCGAGCCCTGCTCCTCAGTGTAGGTGCTGGCGCGGCTGCCTTTGCTGGCAATGCAGACGTCGCCCAGAAACACGTCGATCTTGCTGACGTCGAGGTTCGGCACGCCGGCACGCCCTACCGCCGCGAGAATCCGGCCCCAGTTCGGGTCCGAGGCGAACAGCGCTGTCTTGATCAGTGGGGAATGGGCGACGGTGTAACCCACGTCCAGGCATTCCTGATGAGTGCCGCCGCCGTTGACTTCGACCGTGACAAACTTGGTAGCGCCCTCGCCGTCCCGCACGATGGCCTGGGCGACGTCCATGCAAACCTCGAAGACGGCTTTTTTCAGCGCCTCGAACAGCGGGCCCTTGGCCTCGGTCACGGCTGGCAAGTCTGCCTGGCCGGTGGCGATCAGCATGCAGCAGTCGTTGGTCGAGGTGTCGCCATCGATGGTGATGCGGTTGAACGACTTGTTGGCGCCGTCGCGAATCAGGTCCTGCAGCACGCTCGGCGCCACGCTGGCGTCGGTCGCGATGTAGCCCAGCATGGTCGCCATGTTCGGACGAATCATGCCGGCGCCTTTGCTGATACCGGTCACGGTAACGGTCACGCCATCAAGCACGAACTGCCGGCTCGCGCCCTTCGGCAGCGTGTCGGTGGTCATGATCCCGGTGGCGGCCGCGGCCCAGTTGTCCACGGACAGATCATCCAGCGCCGCCTGCAGCGCGCCCTCAATCTTCTCGACGGGCAACGGCTCGCCGATCACGCCGGTGGAAAACGGAAGCACTTCGCTGGCATCCACGCCTGTGATCTCGGCAAGCTTCGCGCAAGTGCGCTCGGCAGCCGCGAGGCCCGGCTCACCCGTGCCGGCGTTGGCGTTCCCGGTGTTGGTCAACAAATAACGCACGGTGCCCTGCACCCGCTGCTTGGCGAGGATGACCGGCGCTGCGCAGAACGCGTTGAGGGTGAACACGCCCGCTACGCTGGAGCCTTCGGCGCAGCGCATGACCACCACATCTTTGCGCCCGGGGCGCTTGATGCCGGCAGAAGCGACGCCGAGTTCAAAACCGGGAACCGGGTGCAGCGTCGGCAAAGGACCAAGACCAACAGCCATGAAGTGCGCTCCTTGAAGTACAGCCACACCGTGCGACATCGCCGGCACGGCTCGATTGATTGAAAAACGCCGCGACGGCTGAGCCGGTCGCGGCGTGATTTTACAGTTCAGCTACCGCCTGTCGCGGTGTCAACTCAGTTGATCTGACCGTGACAGTGCTTGAATTTCTTGCCCGAACCACACCAGCACAGCTCGTTGCGACCCAGCTTCTGGTCGTTGCGAACCGGCGACAGTGCAGCGGCAGCCGCCACCGCGACGTCTTCACCGTCTTCGGCGAGCAGGTCAGGCTGATCGAGGCCTGGGGCTTCGGCGTGCTGGAACTGCATGCGCTGCGCCAGCTCTTCGGCCTCGCGGCGCAGACGCGCCTCTTCCTCGGCCGGATCTTCGCGGCGTACCTGAACGTGAGACAGCACACGGATGGTGTCGCGCTTGATCGAATCGAGCAGTTCCTGGAACAGGGCAAACGACTCGCGCTTGTATTCCTGCTTCGGGTTCTTCTGAGCGTAACCGCGCAAGTGGATACCGTGGCGCAGGTGATCCATGGTCGACAGATGGTCTTTCCACAAGTCGTCCAGGACGCGCAGGAGAATCTGCTTCTCGAACGTACGCAGCGCCTCGGCACTGGCCTGGTCTTCTTTCTCGTTGTAGGCCGCCAGAATGGCTTCCATCAACTTCGGACGCAGGGTGTCTTCGTTGAGGTGGTCGTCTTCGTCGAGCCACTGCTGAATAGGCAGCTTGACGCCGAAATCGCTGTTCAGCGCGGCTTCCAGGCCGGCGACATTCCACTGCTCCGGCAACGACTGCGGCGGGATGTGCGCGGTGATGGTGGCGTCGAGCACTTCTTCGCGGAACTCGGCGATCGTGTCACCAATGTTGGTCGCAGCCAGCAGGCTGTTACGCATGTGGTAAATCACTTTACGCTGTTCGTTGGAGACGTCGTCGAACTCCAGCAGTTGCTTGCGGATATCGAAGTTGCGGCCTTCGACCTTGCGCTGCGCTTTTTCGATGGCGTTGGTCACCATGCGGTGTTCGATCGCTTCGCCCGACTGCATGCCCAGCGCTTTCATGAAGTTCTTCACCCGGTCAGAGGCGAAGATGCGCATCAGGCTGTCTTCCAGCGACAGGTAGAAACGGCTGGAACCGGTGTCACCCTGACGACCGGCACGACCGCGCAGCTGGTTGTCGATACGGCGCGATTCATGACGTTCCGAAGCGATCACGTGCAGGCCACCCGCTTCGATCACCTGCTGATGACGCTTCTGCCAGTCAGCCTTGATCTGTGCGATCTGCTCAGGGGTCGGGTCTTCCAGGCTGGCCACTTCCACTTCCCAGTTGCCGCCCAACAGAATGTCAGTACCGCGACCGGCCATGTTTGTGGCGATGGTCAGCGCACCCGGGCGACCGGCCTGGGCGATGATTTCAGCTTCTTTTTCGTGGAACTTGGCGTTCAGAACCTTGTGGTCGATGCCTTCCTGACGCAGCAGGTTGGACATGTGCTCCGAGGTCTCGATCGTCGCGGTACCCACCAGCACCGGACGTCGCTCGGCCAGACAGGCTTTGATGTCGGTGATGATCGCCGCGTATTTCTCTTCGGCGGTCAGGTACACGAGGTCGTTGAAGTCTTTACGCGCCAACGGCTTGTTCGGCGGAATGACCATGACGGCCAGGGCGTAGATCTGGTGGAACTCGAACGCTTCGGTGTCCGCCGTACCGGTCATGCCGGACAGCTTGTTGTAGAGACGGAAGTAGTTCTGGAAGGTGGTCGAAGCCAGTGTCTGGCTCTCGGCCTGGATGTTGAGGCCTTCCTTCGCTTCGATGGCCTGGTGCAGGCCTTCTGACAGACGACGGCCCGGCATGGTACGGCCGGTGTGTTCGTCTACCAGGAGGACCTGGCCATCCTGAACGATGTACTCGACGTTGCGATGGAAAAGTTTGTGTGCGCGCAGACCGGCATACACATGGGTCAGCAGGCCGAGATTATGCGCGGAGTAGAGGCTCTCGCCTTCCGCCAGCAGGCCGACTTCGGTGAGCATCTCTTCGATGAACTGGTGACCGGACTCGTTCAGCTCGACCTGACGGGATTTCTCGTCAATGGAGAAGTGACCCTGCTTGGTGACCTCGCCTTCCACTTCCTCGATGTGCTGCTCGAGCTTGGGGATCAGCTTGTTGATTTCGGTGTAGAGCTTGGAGCTGTCTTCGGCCTGGCCGGAGATGATCAGCGGCGTACGGGCTTCGTCGATGAGGATCGAGTCCACTTCGTCGATCACGGCGAAATTCAGTTCACGCTGGAATTTGTCTTCCAGGCTGAACGCCATGTTGTCGCGCAGGTAATCGAAACCGAATTCGTTGTTGGTGCCGTAGGTGATGTCCGAGGCGTAGGCGGCGCGCTTTTCTTCCGGCGGCTGGAAAGGCGTGACAACGCCTACGGTCAGACCGAGGAATTCATACAGCGGTCGCATCCAGTTGGCGTCACGACGGGCCAGGTAGTCGTTCACCGTGACCACGTGCACGCCTTTGTCGGACAGTGCGTTGAGGTAGACCGCGAGGGTCGCGACGAGGGTTTTACCTTCGCCGGTCCGCATCTCGGCGATCATGCCTTCGTGCAGCGTCATGCCACCGATCAGCTGCACGTCAAAGTGACGCATGCCCATGATGCGCTTACCGGCTTCGCGGCAAACCGCGAAGGCTTCGGGCAAGAGCTGGTCGAGGGTCTCACCTTTGGCTACGCGGGCCTTCAACTCATCGGTCTTGGCGCGCAGCTGTTCGTCCGAGAGGGCGACCATTTGCTCTTCGAAGCTGTTGACGACCTGGACCGTCTTGAGCATGCGCTTCACTTCGCGCTCGTTCTTGCTTCCGAAAAGTTTTTTTAACAAAGGTGCAAACATATCGAAAGGATCTTCCACACATAGGGATGGAGGGCGGCCCCGTGAGTCGCCCGAGCAGCCCTGATGGCCGCATGCGAACGAGCATTCTACCCGGAAATGGTGGTGAGGAAAGTGGCGTTATTCCACGATGCTGGCACAGCAATGTTACGGGGCAGAAGTACAATAGGGGCATTTCTTGCGACTTCAACCCACGCGGGCCAGAAGTTTGGTTAATGTTTTTTCATGATTGCCAGGCGCATTTGCACGTCAAATGCCTGACCAGAAGGTGCGTAGACACTTTCTGTTAACATCATGCGCTGGCAAGACTAGGCACTTCAATCATGGCATTTCGTCCCCTTCCGGCTCGCGCACCGGCTGTCCTGCTGCGCGAGGCCCGCCCCCTCAAAGCCATCTTCAACCACGCGCAACGACTCGCGCACTTGCAGCGTTTGCTGGAAAGCCAGCTGCAACCGGCCGCGCGCGAGCATTGCCATGTAGCGTCATGGCGGGAGGGCACGTTGCTGCTGATCGTCACCGACGGCCACTGGGCCACTCGATTGCGTTACCAACAGAAGCGTCTGCAGCGGCAGCTCGTTGCGTTCAAAGAATTTGCCAACCTCACCCGGTTGCAGCTCAAGGTTCAGCCGGCGAGAACGCACCAACGTGCGCTGGATCATTCCCGGGACTTGTCCGTGTCTGCAGCCGAGACCATCACCGCGACGGCGGAAGGCATCAGCGACCCGAAATTGCGCGCCGCGCTTGAGCGACTGGCGGCACATGCAGTGCCGAAATAAGGCTGGGCAGTCCTGACTCCAGGACCGCCTCTCCGATTCGCAGCATTCAGCCAGATAATGCACGCGGAGCGTCCTCGGATGCATAGCCACGCAGAGCGTGGGCACGATCAGCCTCAGCCCCCTTTGGCCAAGTCCAAAAATGCCAGCGCCCTTACTGGCCCCTTCCCGGCTAAAGCCGGTCCCACTAAAAAGCACCGCGTACACCTGCGGGACCGGGGGCGCACCCCCGTAGGACCGGCTTCAGCCGGGAAGCTTTTGATCTGCTTTAAAGCTTTTGATTTTCCTACGCAAAAAGTCCTAACACCGCAAAACGCGACTTGGG
>NZ_DASVUM010000079.1:0-48264 GCF_036387035.1 Pseudomonas sp.
GGTGATCTTCACTGGCTTGTGAACACGCTGGCCGGTTGGCTGGCCCGACTGCGGGTCGCGCGGAATGAGCATTTCATGTTGAAAGCCCTGCACCATTACTTGATCTTCGTGACCTTCCTGATAAGTATTGCCAACTGAATCGGCAGTAAAAGCACCTGCCGTGATAAGGCCCTGTTTAGTGCCGGTGATGGACATATACGCTGGTGTAGCCATGAACGTGCTCCTTATTGATCACAAAATCCCATTAAGCCAATCCGCGTCATGGGTGCGATGATGTATCAAACTCCATGCCACTTGGCGCGCGCTCCTTATACGTACGGGGCATTGGCAGCGTTCTAACCCCTTGGCGCTACGCATGAGGCAACTTGGCAGGTTCAATGTGCGCAGGAAGTTGCGCACCTCTGCGCCATTCTTTGCCCACTGGCCTTATAGGCCTGTTGAGCAAGCCTCAAGCGCCATGGGTCCCTGTTTTTTTGTTTGAGGAGCTGCGCCAATTCTTGCGCGGAGTGGCTAATTAAGATTGCGCCTGAAGAATCGACGTATCCAATCGCCATGTGCGCATGAATTCATATTTGGAGAAACTTCCTACAGTAAAAGTGGAGTTATCGCGTTTATAGATAGCTTGATAGCGTTAAACACGCTGAGTATTATCTGCGGCCTCCAACAGTCAGATGTTTTGTTACATCTAACTAAGCAAGTACTTCCTGCGCTTATGCCGTTGGGTCAGCAGGTTTACCGTCTGTGTACGTTGCGTGTTAAAAACGAAGATTATCAATGCCCTGTTCAAGCCAACTTTTCGTTCATTATCTCGAAGCCGCTCGCGCCTCTGTATCGACAGAGAGCTTCGCGGGTGAAGACGTTCGCTTTTCAGATGAGTACGAAGCGTTGGAACGTGAGCTGAGCAAGGCTCGATCCCTGCATGGGAGCGGGCAGCCAGACTGGCTGAAAGTGCTGGAGCGAAGCGAAACGCTGCTCCGTACCCAGTCCAAGGATCTGCGCGTCGGGGCATGGCTTGCATGGGCCTTGTACCAGCGTGAGTCTTTTGAGGGGCTGCTGGCAGGGCTTGGACTTCTTGATCATCTGTGTGCGCATCATTGGTCCGAGATTCATCCCGTCAAGGCTCGCACGCGTGCCGCTGCCATTGGGTGGCTGATCCCCCGTCTCGAGCAGGCCCTGAGCGATGACGTCGCGATCAACGCGCCGTTGCCGTTGGTGGGCCGCCTCGTTGAGGTGCTCGAAAGCCTTGATTCGGTGTTTACCCGGCACATGGGCGACGAAGCGCCTTTGCTGCTGCCGATCTCTCGACGCTTGCGCAACATGGCCCGGCGTGCGGCGGATCACCCGGCCGAAGCCGCGCACGATGGCTTCATTAATACGCAGGTCGAGAAGGCTGCTGCTTCCCCATTCACCCCGTCTGCCCCGATCGACAACGAGAAGGACGCGCATAAGTCACTGCGTCTCCAGCAGGAGAGCGCGCGAGCTTTGTGTGCCTGGTGGCTCAAGCAAAAACCTTGCGACCTGCGCGCTTTGCGCTTGAATCGGACATTGCTGTGGTTGCCAATCGAGGCGCTTCCCGCGTGCAACCCGGAACACATCACTGCGCTTCACGGACTCCCCGCAGACAAGCTCAAGGGCTATCAGGACAGACTCAAACAGGCCGGGCACCCAGATCTGCTGGTTGAACTGGAGGCGAGCCTGGCGAAGGCGCCGTTCTGGTTCGACGGTCAGCGAATGGTATGGGAGTGCCTGCAAGGGTTGAATGCCGAGATGGCAATGCGCGAAGTCGAGCTTCATTTCGCGCTGTTGATTCAACGGCTGCCGGGTGTCATCGAACTGCGCTTTCACGATGGTGTGCCTTTTGCGGATCCGGCGACCCGAGCCTGGATCGCCGCCCGTGTCATGCCCCGGTTGCAGACCGAGAGTGCGTCCCGCAAACCCGAAGCGGGGGACACGCAGCCGGCGTATGAGTCTGTTCTGGAAGATGCCTGCTCGCTGCTGCGCAAGGACGGGCTCAAAGCAGCGGTGCAGCTGCTCATGCAAGCCATGCGCAGCGCCCGGGGCGAGCGTGCACGGTTTTGCTGGCAATTCGCTCTCGCGCGACTGTGCTTCACCGCCAGGAAATACGAACTCGCCAAGACCCAGCTCGAAACCCTTGATCGAACCCTGCAGGACCGAGGCATCAATGCCTGGGAGCCCGACCTTGCGCTGGAAGTGCTGTGTCTTTTGCACAGCTGTTACGAACTACTGCCGCGTGGGCATGGTGACGGTGACGGTAACGGCGACGGTCAGCGCAAGGCAGAGGTTCATCGAAGGCTGTGCCACCTCGACCTCGAAGCAGTACTTGAATAGCCCTCAGGGCCTTGATTATCAGGAGAACGGCCATGGCCAAAGAAGGATCGGTAGCGCCCAAAGAGCGCATTAATGTCACGTTCAAGCCCGCCACGGGTGGCGCGCAGGAAGAGATCGAACTGCCACTGAAGCTGCTCGCCATCGGGGACTACACACTGCGCAAAGATGACCGAAAAGTCGAAGAGCGCAAGCCGATCGGCATCGACAAGATGACCTTTGATGACGTGCTGGCAAAGCAGGCGCTGAGCCTCACGCTGAGCGTGCCCAACCGTCTGCTGGAGGAAGAGGGCAACGACGAGCTGGCGGTGCAACTGCATGTCAATTCGATGAAAGACTTCAACCCGGCTTCGCTGGTCGATCAGGTGCCGGAACTGAAAAAGCTCATGGAGCTGCGTGACGCTCTGGTGGCACTTAAAGGGCCTTTGGGTAACGCGCCCGCGTTCCGCAAAGCCATCGAGGGCGTGCTCGCCGATGACGAGTCCCGCGGTCGCGTGCTGGGTGAGCTGGGCCTGAATCCCGCTGCCCGGGATATCTGACCCCATCAGCCAAGGAGCAACGCCATGAGCAGCACATCAACAACGCAGCAGCAGAACAATCAGACCGGCGAATACAGCATTCTCGACAGCATTATCGCCGAGACACGTCTGCCCCGTGATGACGAGGCCTACGACATCGCCAGACGCGGCGTGTCGGCGTTCATCGAAGAATTGCTCAAACCCCAGAACGCGGGCGAGCCGGTCAAGAAGGCAATGGTTGACCGCATGATCGCCGAGATCGATGCCAAACTCGGCCGTCAGGTGGACGAGATAGTGCACCACCCGCGCTTCCAGTCCCTGGAGTCGTCCTGGCGTGGGCTGCAGCTACTGGTCGAGCGGACCGATTTCCGCGAGAACATCAAAATCGAGATGCTCAACGTGTCCAAAGAGGATCTGCTGGAGGATTTCGAAGACTCGCCGGAAGTCATGCAGGCCGGCTTATACAAACACATCTACACCGCCGAATACGGCCAGTTCGGTGGCCAGCCTGTGGGGGCAATCATTGCCGACTACTTCCTGTCTCCCAGCGCGCCAGACGTGAAACTGATGCAGTACGTTTCAAGCGTCGCCTGCATGTCCCACGCACCGTTCATTGCAGCAGCGGGCCCTAAGTTCTTCGGCCTGGAAAGCTTCACCGGTCTGCCCGACCTGAAAGACTTGAACGATCATTTCGAAGGCCCGCAGTTTGCCAAATGGCAGAGCTTCCGCCAGTCCGAAGACGCCCGCTACGTGGGCCTGACCGTGCCGCGGTTCCTCCTGCGCAATCCATACGATCCGGAGGAGAACCCGGTCAAGTCCTTTGTTTACAAGGAAACCGTTGCCAACAACCACGAGCACTATTTATGGGGCAACACGGCGTATGCCTTCGGCACCAAGCTGACGGACAGCTTCGCCAAATTCCGCTGGTGCCCGAACATCATCGGTCCACAGAGCGGCGGCGCGGTCGAAGATTTGCCGCTGCACCACTTCGAAAGCATGGGCGAAATCGAAACCAAGATCCCAACTGAAGTGCTGGTGAGTGATCGTCGTGAATACGAGTTGGCCGAAGAGGGGTTTATCTCGCTGACCATGCGCAAGGGTTCGGACAACGCGGCATTCTTCTCCGCGAGTTCGGTGCAAAAACCCAAAGTTTTTGGCACCAGCGCGGAAGGCAAAACGGCAGAGCTGAACTACAAACTCGGCACCCAGCTGCCGTACATGATGATCGTCAACCGCCTTGCTCACTACTTGAAAGTCCTTCAGCGCGAGCAGCTTGGGTCGTGGAAAGAACGTACCGACCTCGAGCGGGAGCTGAACAAGTGGATCCGGCAGTACATCGCTGACCAGGAAAACCCGAGTGCCGAAGTCCGCGGCCGCCGTCCGTTGCGCGCCGCTCAGATCATCGTCAGCGACGTCGAAGGCGAGCCGGGTTGGTACCGCGTCAGCCTGAACGTGCGCCCGCACTTCAAGTACATGGGCGCCGATTTCACCTTGTCGCTGGTCGGCAAGCTGGACAAAGAGTGAGGGGGTCCGACGCATGACTGGATACGGCAGCCTTTTCGAACGCCTGAATGGCGACGCAGACAAGCGCGTCGGCTGGAGCCGCGAGGACGCCGCCACGGCGTCAGTGGCCGCCCATCTGGCCAAGATGCTCAGTACGCGCGCCGGCAGCGTCCAGACCCTCGCCGACTACGGGCTGCCCGACCTCAATGACATGCGTCTGAGCCTTCATGACGCATTGACCCGCGCGCGGCTGGCGATCGAGCGCTTCATCGAGCGTTACGAGCCACGCCTGAGTCATGTCCGCGTCGTGGCCCTGCCGCATGACACCGACCCGCTTCGGCTCGCCTTTCGGGTTGAAGGGCTGCTGGAAGCAGAGGGTGTCAGGCGTCAGGTCAGTTTCGCCGCGCGGCTGGATGGCGGCGGCCAGGTCAAGGTCAGTCAATGAAAGCACGACCCCTGCAAGACCCCGCCATCCGCGGGTACCACTTGTTGACGCCATAAGGCGCCAACAGTCGGTTTCAATTCCGCTCACCCCTGAACTCACTACTGCCGCTCGAAGGTAACGCCGTTGTCGTTTACGCCCATTCCCGTGGCGTGGTTCACGGCGACATGAAGCCGAGCAACATCATGCTCAGCGAGGAGGGCGTGCGCTTGTTTGACTTCGGCCTTGGTCGGGCCGGGGAGGGCGTGCTGCCCGGCCTGCCGCAGCTGAGCCGCGAGCGTTTCCACGCCTGGACGCCGGGCTATGCCGCGCCGGAACTGCTCGAACGCCAAACGCCTTGTGCCAGCGCTGATGTGTACGCGGTCGCGTGTGTGATCTTCGAGCTGGCGAGCGGCAAACATCCCTTTCGCCACATGCCCTTGACCCAGACGCGTGACGCCTGGCTACGGTGTGTGTTGCAAGCGCCGAACCATCTACCGAAACGCTGCTGGCCTGCCTTGAGGGGCGCGTTGTCTGACGTGACTTCGCGCACCCTGACGGCGGCGCAGTTGCGTGATGCCCTTGCGGTCAATCGCTGGCGGTGGCGCGGCTGGACCCGCTGAGCGCGGCCAGCCCGTCACCGGGCCATGAAAGCCGACAGCTCCTCGGGCGCCCCGGTTGGAAACGCACGCCGCAGGTAGTCGAGGAACGCCGACACCCGCGCGCTCAACAACCGGCGCGACGGATACAGGGCCCAAAGGGCGACGGGCGGCGCGTCGATGTCGCCCCAATGCACCAGCGTTCCGTCGCGCAGGTCCTGGCCCACCAGCGACACCGGCAAGCGGCCGGCGCCCACGCCCGCCAACACAGCGTCGCGCACCATGACCAGCGAAGACAGGCTTAGCACCGGGTTTATCGGCATACGGGTTGGGCCGCCCGGCGCGACAATATTCCAGACGAGGTTGCGGTCGGTGCGGCCCCTGATCACTGCCGCGACTGCCACGTCGGGCGATGTGCGCACCAACTGCGGGCTGGCCACCACGACCAATCGGTCGTGCATGAAAATGCGGCCGATGAGGCTTTCGTCGACCTCTGGATTGACCCGGATCACCAGGTCATAGCCTTCTTCGACCATGTCGACGGCGCGGTCTTCGGTGGTGACCTCAAGCCGGACGTCCGGGTGCTCAAGGGCAAAGCCTGCCGCCAGCTTGCCCATGGCAGTCTGGGCAAAAAACAGCGGCGCGCTGATGCGCAGACTGCCCTTGGGGCGAGCACCGCCCGAGGCGATGGCCGCGGCGGTCTCGTCGATTTCCGTGAGCAACGAACCTGTGCGTTCGAACAGCGCGCGGCCTTCCTCGGTCAGCTTCAGCGTACGCGCGCCGCGCTCGAACAACCGCAGATCCAGGCTGCGCTCCAGCTCCGCGACCCGACGCGACAAGGTGGCTTTAGGCCGTCCGGTGGCACGCTCCGCGCGGCCAAACCCGCCATGCCGGGCGACGAGATTGAAATCAGTGAGGGCGAGCAAATCCATGGGTTCACCTGAATAAGAAGGCGGGCGATGGTGCGTGACGCGGGACGCACGCGCGGTAGAGGCCGGAATGGACTGTTCCACAGATGGAACAAGGTGTCTAATTTTGGCGGCTAGCGGCTCGCTGATGATCCGTCGATAGTGGCGTCTCCAGTCCCATCCACTACGGTGAATCCTCATGACAATCCTCGTAACAGGCGCTACCGGCCGAGTCGGCAGCAAAGTCGTTGAACAGCTCCTTAAGCGTGACGCGCAGGTCCGCGTCCTCGTGCGTGACCCTTCGAGCACCGAGTTCCCTGCGCAGGTTGAGGTGGTGCAGGGCGACATGCTCGACATCGATTCCCTTCGTCGTGCCTTTGCCGGTGTCTCTACCTTCTTTTTGCTCAACGCCGTGGCGGCCGATGAATTTACCCAGGCGCTCATCCTGCTCAACATTGCCAGAGAGGTCGGCGTCAAGCGGGTCGTTTACCTCTCGGTCATCCACGCCGACCAGTTCGTCAATGTGCCGCACTTTGCGGTGAAGTCCGGCGCCGAGCGGATGATCCAGCAGATGGGCTTCAGTGCCACGATCCTGCGCCCAACCTACTTCATCGATAACGACGAAATGGTCAAGGAAGCCATCGTCGGCCACGGCGTGTACCCGATGCCGATTGGCAGCAGAGGGCTTGCCATGGTCGATGCCCGTGACATCGCCGAAGTGGCCGCCATCGAGCTGATCCGGCGTGATCAGGCAGCGGATGAACTGGCCACCGAAACCATCAATCTGGTGGGCCCCGACACGTTGACGGGCGCGGACGTTGCCGCCATCTGGACGCAGGTGCTCGGTCGCCCGGTAGTCTATGGTGGCGATGACCCGACCGGGTTCGAGCAGAACGTCGCGAACTTCATGCCCAAGTGGATGGCGTATGAAATGCGCCTGATGGCAGAGCGTTTTGTCAGCGACGGGATGATCCCCGACACCGGTGACGTGGCACGCCTGACCGGGATTCTGGGCCGTGAACTTCACTCGTACCAGGCATTCGCAGTGCGCTTGGCACGCTCCGCCTGAGCATTAAATATCGCGCCTTCGCGCTGACACTTGGTACATGAAAAAAAGGCCCGCATCGTGCGGGCCTTTTTTGTGTCAGCAGAATAGCGTCTCGCCTCTCAACAAGGCGGGATGACCCATCAACTGACGGTCGGCGGCGGCTCTTTGCTCAGCCCCTCGTTGATCAGCACCATGCTCTGCGGTGCAGACAGTGCGATGCCCATTTCCCGCAGACGCCCCAGCACGGTGAATAACAAGTCACTGCGCGCGCCGCCCACCGAGCGCGGGCTGTTCACGTAACCGGTGGCGCTGATGATCAGTCCGGTGTTGGTCAGGTCTTTGAACGTGACTGATGGCGCCGGCGTATCGAGCACGGCTTCATGCTCGGTGAAGGCCTGCAACAGCAGTTCGCGGATCTGCAAGACATCCGTTTCCAGCGGCAGCGTCAAAGAAATCCCGACGACACCCAACGCATTGCCCATGGTCACGTTACGCACGTTCTGGGTAATGAACTGCGAGTTCGGCACGATCACCGTGGAGCGGTCGGACATCTGGATCTCGGTCGCACGCACGTTGATCCGGCGAATATCACCCTCGACCCCGGCCAGACTCACCCAGTCCCCAACCTTTACCGGCCGCTCGGTCAGCAGGATCAAGCCGGAAATGAAGTTCTGCACGATGGCTTGCAAGCCAAAACCGATCCCTACCGACAGCGCACTCACCACCCAGGTCAGGTTGGTCAGGCTGATGTGCAGGGTGGACATCACCACCGCCACCACCAGTACGAAGCCGATGTAGCCGATCAGCGTCACCAGGGAAGCCTGCATCCCGGCGTCCATGTTGGTTTCCGGCAGCAGCCGTTCGCCAAACCATTCCTTGAGCACGCGCACGCCGAACAGGCCGGCGACCAGACAACCCAGTGCCAGCAGGATGTCGCTCGGGACGATGTTCAAGGCACCAAGGGATTTGTCAGTGACTTCCATCCGGGTGAAGCTTTCGAGCAGCTCGCCCGGGCTTGAACCCGACGGCAGGAAGGCCAGCAACACGGCTGCCAGCAGTAGCAGGCTGCGACCGACGCCCGCCAGAACGGTGCTGGCCTGGGCCTGATGCCGTGGCGACAGGCCCAGCGCCGAACCGAGTGCCATGCCGCCCGGTTGCTTGGGCGAGAGCAGGTTTTCGCAGACGTCGCCGAAGAAGGCGACCAGCAGGTAGGCGGTGGACGCCACGACGCTCATCCACAGCAGCTTGACCGCCAGAAAGTAGGCCAGCGTCAGGTAGCCGCTCAGCAACGCCAGCAGGCTCAGACCGACCCAGACGGCAACCACGAAGGGAATCAGCCCGGCAAGGCCGCCCGGACGCTCCAGCGCAAAACGGCGACGGGTGCGGCGGTAGCGCAACAGGCCGAAGAAAAACACCAGCGACACCGCCAGTGCCGTCAGGCCATTGACTGCGACGGTCAGCGCCAGGCTGCTGGCGATGACGCTGTTGATGCGCTCCTGGGTGCCGATGATCATCAGCGCCAGGGCCAGCACGGCCGGGAATCTGCCCATGGCCGTGGCGATTTCGTCCGGGATTTTCGGCAGCCGCCACGAAGGGTGCGGCAGCATCAACAGCGCGCGGCCCAGGCCGACGATGAAGGCGCAAAAGGTGATCAGGGTCTGCAGTTGGTCGAGCAGGTTGACCACGTCGTTGCTGAGCACCGCGTTGGTGACGATGCCCCAGCGCAGCAAGGAGGTGGCGGCGGTGATCGTGAGCACCGTCGCAAGCCCGACGGCCAGCGCCAGGGCGCTGCGGCGCAAACGGCCTTCGGGCAACCCACGGACCATCAGGCGGATCAGCAGGCGTTCCAGCAGGCGGCGCAACACCACCCAGATCAGCAGCGCGCCGAGCACAACGCTGGCAAACAGCATGCGGTTACCGGGCGCCAGTGCGCTGGTGAACACGCTGCGGACGTCATTCAGCAGACCGTTCATGCGCCTGAGGTCGTCATCGGTCGGCCGAATCAGGGTGGACCAGAACGCCGAACTGAGCGGGCTGGCCGTGCGCGTGCTGATTTGCGAGTCGAACAGGCTGCGGCGCAGGCTGAAAATCTGCGTGGCCAGATCCCTGGCTGACTGACTCAGCGCATTGGTCTGCTGCTCGTCGCTGACCAGGGCGTTTTTCTGGGCGGTCAACGCCTTGCGCTGGCTGGTCAGGGTGGCGGCTTCGTCCGGTTGCACCGGGCCGAGAATGTTCAGCTGATCGTTCAGATGCTCAATGTCGACTGCCTGTTTGGCAGTCAGGTCATCGGCTTGCTTTTGCACCTGCAGCGCGGCCTGGCGCAGGCTCGACAGCAAATCATCGTTGGCGCTGACGGTGACCTTTTGCCGGATCTGGTCGAGCTGCTCGCTCAGGTCATCCAGGCTCGGCGCCTCTGCCTCGGGGGCGTCGCTCTGGCTGGCGACCTTTGGCGCGACCTGCGGTGCGGACGCCGCCTGTGCGAAGGTCGGCAAGGTAATACACAGCAAAAGCAGGGCGAACAGTCCAGCGCAGAAGCGGTTCAACGTAGCGTGTTGCATTCGGGCTCCTTCAGGGCGTTAGGCGGCGTGGCGCTTGACCGGTCGCGCGCGAGGGGGCGGATCATAGCAAGGATTGGGTTGCGAAAACCCCGCCAGATGCAGCCGTCCCTCGGAAGTCCGAGGGCCTGCGGTGACCACCACTTCAGTGGTTGCACGTGCTCCTACAAACTGCGAACCACTGTCCGGCCAGCCAGGGTCATGCGATCTTCACCCTCGGCGGCACATGATCACTGTCGTCAAAACCACATGGCCCATGCCCGACGGGCTCTTCCCACGTCGCACGAGGTAATACGATGACGACAGACAAAACCCAAGTGGATCTCGCCCATCGCCCCCGGCTGGCCGATCTTCAGCCCATCACCGCGACGCCGTCGGTGCACGCCAGCGCGTTGCGTTCAACCTCGCAAGCGCGGGTCACCCCGGCGGCGCAACTGGAAGATCGATCGGGCTACAGCGACGATTTTCTCGGGGCGTTCATGGTGCCGTGGCCGACCCCGTCAGTGCCGGACGACGTGTTTGCTGTCGGCAATACGGGCAACCGTCTGGACTACACGCATTTTTCCATCAGCATGTCGCGCAGTCGGCGCGTCGCGCTGTACGTCGGCGTGAACATCGAGGGCGCCAGCAGCGTCGAGATCGTGCGGCAGCAGGACACCTGGGCTTACGATGGTCGTCTGCCGCTGGAGGCGCAGATCGGCGACGACCTTTACCGGGACAACTTGCTGGATCGCGGTCATCTGGTCCGTCGGCAAGACCCCAACTGGGGCGACGAGGCACAGACTGCCAACCAGGACACCTTCCACTTCACCAACTGCTCGCCGCAGATGTCCGCCTTCAATCAAAAAACCTGGCTGGCGCTCGAAGACTTCATCCTGACAAACACCCGCCGCTGGAAAGAACGGGCGACGGTCTTCACCGGGCCCGTATTACGCAGTGACGACCCACTGTACCGAGGGGTGCAAATACCTCGGGCGTTCTGGAAAGTCGTCGCGTTTCTCGGCGACGACGGCAAGCCCTCCGCCAGCGCGTACCTGATCGATCAGACCCGTGAGCTGGACCAGCTGGAGCTGGTCTTCGGCGCACTCAGGACCTATCGACGCAGCGTCACGCAGATTGAGCAACTCACCGGTATCACCTTCGGCGAGCTGGCGCGCTATGACGGGTTTTCCAATGAAGAACAGATCACTGGAACCCGTATCGAGGCGTTGATCCAGGGGCCGGAGGATATTCGGTTGTAGTTTTTCACCCCGACGCTCAGCGCCGGCCGTTGCTGTCTGGCAGAGCGCGACCGCCGAATTTCGATGCAGAATGTGCAGCGTTGCGCAAAACCACAAAAGAATCGGATCCAAAGGGAATTAATCGTTGAACAGGCTATCTCTTACCGCCAGGACACAGAATGTCTCTGCCCGGTTTTATTCCCTTTGGAGATCCAACGACAATGACTGTCTCACTCAACCGCCAGTGGTTACTTGCCCTTGCATTGCCGCTTTTGCTGACCGCCTGCGGCAGCAGCGAGCCTGATCAGCGCGCCGCATTCAAGCAATTCCTGCAGACCCGCATCATCGACAAGCCCGGCGTGCACGTGCCGAAGCTGACCCCGGACGAATCCAAATCGTTTGGCGATTACAGCAACCACTATGCCGTAATCACTGACTTCAACAGCGGCATGGACGCCAGCGTCAAACCTCTGGGCGGCTTCGTCCAGAAAGGCGCGTTTCGTTCACTGGGCGACGTGATCGAGCGCCGCGACGACCTCAAGACGGTGCAAGCCGGTTTGAATGACATGGTCGTTCAGCTCAAGCAACAGTTGGCTAAAGCCGACAGCGCCCATGCCCAGCTCAAGCAGCCCGAAGACCTGAAAACCGTCTACGACAGCGCCTATGACCGCACCGTCAGCGTACCCGCCAACACGTTCCTGACCGTGGTGCCGCAGATCAACGGCACCCTCGACTCGGGCCTGAAAGTGGCCGACTACGTCGACGCTCACGCCGCGCAGATAAAGATCAACGGCGCGATCGTGCAGGTGACGGACGCCAAGGTGCAGGCTGAATTGAACACGCTGCTGCAGGACCTGAACGCCAAGGCGAAGGTGGTTCAGGACGCGCAGACACGCCTGCAAAGCGTCATGCTGGGTCGCTGAAACTCGACACCCGCGGCTTTGTCGCTCAACGCGCAAGTCCCGGGTTCTTTAAACCACGCAAAGGGCATCGCACCTTTGTTCAAGGAAGCATGCGCTCGCCAGGGATGGCACTCGGCGGCGCATTGATAAGGGCCGCCACATGAAAAAATTGAAACTGATTGCCGTATTGGTTTTTTTCCCGCTCCTGCTGAGTCTGGCGGGGGGGTGGGAGCTGCAACGCAGCACGGAGGATCGCGAAGCCTACACCACCTACCAATCCGACCTCGCTCAATTCCGGCCGGAACTGCAGGCCATTGCCGACCAGAGCGGAACCCGACCTGTCATGGTGGACGTCGGCGACGGCGAGACAATGGAAGTGCATATGGCTCTGTCCCGCGTCACTGAGACGCAGGAAGACCTGGATACGCTGGTGCCGTTGACTAACGTCATGACCTGGCTCTCGACCGGGACCATTACCCTCGGTTTGCTGGCTGCTCTGGTGGGCGGGCTCGGCTTGCTCGCCCTTGACTGGGCCGGCCGGCGCGCCATGCATTCACGCGACCAACTCCTGCACAGCTTCACCCGAGTGAGCAAACTGTTGCCCTTCGTTCTGGTCGGGCACGTGGTGGTCATGGGCGCAGCGATCGCCGCCATCGTGGCGTTCGAAGCGCTGGGCGCATGGCATATCGGCAGGTTGTCTGCCGGCGAAATGAAATTCATGTTTGCAGCCATGATCGTCGTGGCAGGCTGCCTGTATTCCATCTGGCAGATGGGCACGCAGTTGCGCGTCATGCTGAATATGTTCCAGCCCACGCCGATGGACGTGATGGGGGAGGCCGTCACCGCCGAACAGGCTCCCGCTCTCTGGGCCTACGTGGAGAACCTGGCCACCAAACTGGGCGCATTGCCGCCGGATCACATCGTGTTGGGGATGGCGGCGGGTTTCTACGTGACGTCCAGCGATATCACCCTGGCGCCTGGCAACGCTTCTTTGACCGGCCGCACGCTGCACGTGCCGCTGGTGTACCTGGGCGTTCTCGACGAAGCCGAGACTACGGCGGTCATTGGCCACGAACTCGGGCACTTCGCGGGGGCCGATACCGAATTCAGCCTACGCTTCGTGCCCATCTATGACGGCATCGAGCGCAGCCTGGTGGTGATCGGTCAGACCCTGGTCGACAGTGAGTGGCTGCAACGCGCGACCCTGCACCCGGCATTCATGCTGGGCGTCTGGTTTATGGAAAGCTTCGACCACGCGGTGATGCACTGGAGCCGCGTGCGAGAGCTTGAAGCCGATGCCGCCGGCGCTCAAGTGGCGGGCAATCTCGCGGCCGCGTCGGCGTTGGTGCGTATTTCGGCCATCGATCCGTTATTGCAAGAGCGCCTGGACGCGCATATCAAGCAGGCGGCCCACCCAGTGCCCGGACATCTTCCGGTCGCTGATCTGCCGAGCACCGTGCTGCACGAGATCGCAGCGCTGCCGTTGACCCTGCCGGAAGAAGAGATGGCCACCCAGCTGCCACATCCGTCGGACACCCACCCATCGAACGGCGAGCGGGTCGCATCTCTGCAGGTCTCGATCGACGATGCGGTGCGCAGTGGCACGCGGCCGTTGGACGCCGCGCAAGCGTGTGCCGCGATGGACCGCTATTTCGCGCAACCCGATCTGTTACGCGGTCGCCTGACGGAAGATTATCTGAGCCACCACGTGCAGCAGGACGCCGCCCTCGTCGAGACGTTGCGAACCCACGCCGGCAACGTCAGCTGCGATGTGGCCTTGCACGAAGGCGGGCGTCTGCGAGGCCAGATCCTGCTTGTCATCAGTGCGCTGCTGGCGGCGACAGCGCTGGGGCTGCTACTCACACCGCTGATAGCGCCAGAAGCGGTGGGACGTGCGTCAGATCTTTTTTTTGCAGGCGGCGGCATTGCGCTCTTCATCCTCCTCTGCATGTTGCCATTTGGGTTGCGCTTCTACCGGCGCGCCCACAAAACCGCGCTGCTGCTCACGCCCGACCACTTTGTATTCGCCAACCTTAAAGCCCCACTGCCTATTCGGGACATCGCCGATTTCCACCTGCACGTGGGGAACGTCGTTCTCCTGACGATCCAGCTCGAAGACAGCGCGCCGTTGCCCGAGCTGAACGCTCGCTCATTCTTCGCGCCCGACGTCACGCTGAACAAGAAGAAACGATGGGTATTGTTGCCACTGAGCCAATTCTGCCGCGATGACAAAAAGCTCAAGGTCCCCGAGCTGGCCGAACTCATCGGCACCTACATCAACGCAGGTGCAGCGCGGCATGTGCTACAGCAGCGATTTGAGCAGGGTGGGGAGTTGCAGGCCGGATAAAGGGGGGGCTGAGAACCTGGCGTAATGGGCGGTGGGTTTAAAACTCGCCGCAGGGTTTGGTTCGTATCTCGCTGCGATGGTATTTGCTATGGCTCTGGTGGGCGGCGTCACCCTGCTGATTGTCCTTTTTGAGAAGTCGACAGGAAATGCGGAAAGCCCGCCCAATCCACCCCGTTGTTGCACTTGAGCTAATACCGCCTACCCGGCACAACGGCAATCGATCACCCGCTGGTCACACATCATGCCCATACTGATCCCATTCTTCAGTTGAGAACGGAGCACGTGATGACCCTGCAATTCAACGTTAAGGATTTCGGCGCTGTGGGTGATGGACATACGTCTGACACCGCAGCCATCCAGGCGGCCATCGATGCTGCGGCCAAAGCGGGTGGCGGTGACGTGTATATCCCTGCCGGCACCTGGATCGTGACCGGAGGCGAAAAGCCGGCCGACGGCGCGCTGATGCTCAAGAGCAACGTGTTCATCAAAGGCGACGGTATGGGCGCCACGGTGCTCAAGCTGGCAGACGGCTCCGATCAAGCCGTCACCGGCATTATCCGCTCGGCCAGTGGCGAGGCGACCCATGATTTTGGCGTGAGCGATCTGACCCTCGACGGCAACCGGGACGCGACCACCGGCAAAGTTGATGGTTGGTACAACGGCTTCCTGCCGGGCAAACCGGGTCAGGACTCCAACGTCACGCTCTCCGGTGTCGAGATCCGCAATTGCTCCGGCTACGGTTTCGATCCCCACGAACGCACGGTGAACATGCTCATCGAAAACAGCGTGTCCCATGGCAATGGGCTCGACGGTTTCGTTGCCGACTACCTGATCGACAGCACGTTTCGAAACAACCTGGCTTACGACAATGACCGTCACGGTTTCAACATTGTCACGACCACCCACGACCTGGCCCTGCTGAACAATGTGTCCCACGACAATGGCGGCGGCGGCATCGTCGTCCAGCGCGGCAGCGAAAACATTCCTTCGCCTCACCACATCACCATCGAAGGGGGCGAGGTCTACGGCAACGCGGCCGAAGGCGTGTTGGTCAAGCTCTCCAACGGCGTTGATATCAGTGGCGTGGATATTCACCACAACGGCACGTCCGGCGTGCGGGTTTATGGCAGCACCGACGTGGAAGTGCGCGGCAATCTGATTCACGAGAACGCGCAGAAGGCAGGGATCCCTGAAATCCTGATCCAGCCGTTCGACGATCGCGGCGGCGTTTCCGGCAAGCTCCATCCGGCTGACCACAACACCTTCGCAGACAACCTCATCACCGGCGGCAATAACAGCACTTTCGGCGTGGCAGAGGAGAGCGGCCAGACGGGGAGCAACTCGGTTTACGGCAATACATTCGCTCATCTGCAACAGGGCCCTGTGTCACTGCAAGGCAGCGATGATCACGTGGGGACCAACGCCGTGCTCAATGCCATCGACGGCGGGGGTAGCGCCGATTCCCTCAGTGGCACGTCCGGGGCCGACTCGATCAACGGCAAGGACGGCGCAGACACATTGAATGGCGCGGCGGGGGCGGACCTATTGTGGGGCGGCGCGGGGCTGGACCGGTTGATCGGCGCCAGTGGCAACGACACCCTGATCGGCGGGGCCGGCGCCGATGTGCTGTTTGGTGGCGCAGGTGCCGACCTCTTCCTGTTTGGCGCGGTGTCCGACAGCTACCGAACGGCGTCGGACAGCCATGCAGACCGTATCGCGGACTTTGATGCCGCCCACGACCACATCGACGTCTCCGGCCTCGGATTTACCGGCTTCGGCGACGGCCATGACGGCACGTTGAAATTCACCACCAATGCCGAGCACACCCGGGTGTATCTGAAAGACCTCGACCCTGACGTGCAAGGACATCGTTTCGAGCTGATCCTGGACGGCGATTTCAAGGCTGCGCCCCTTTCCCATTCGGTGGTGTTTGCCGATGCCCACACTCCAGTGGCGAACAGTGCACCGGCAACGGACCTGGTGTCGGTCGAGCTGGTGGGGGTGGCGCAGGCGCACCCGGAGTCTGGGCTCGTTTGACCCGGCGTCAGGTCCGCCCGGGGCATCCCGGCGGCGCTCGGTGACGGACTGACTCAGGCTCGCGCCTCGAACGCCTGTTCACGGCGCGTTGCCTGTCTGCCTGTTAGCGAACCTTTGCATCCTTCAAACCTTCCCGCTAAAGTCGGCCCCGGGCGTCTGCTGCGCCTGCGGTCCGCGCGAAGGGGTTTCCCACGGCAAACGTTGCACGATCATTCATTCCAGCTCCCGGCTTGTCGGCGGACCGAGCCCTGTAAGGAGTTGGCATGCCTGCCATCAATGCGTCCCGTCAACACGGTCTGCTCGACCTGCCTGCACTGCGTAAACGCGCGAAGCGTCTTCTCAAAGCCCTGAACAACAACGAAGCGGACGAGGCCCGGGCGCGATTGCGCGCGATGGGCCTGCCGGGCCCCGATTACCGGCTCGCCGACACCCAATGGCTGGTGGCCCGCGAGTCGGGTTTCGCCAGTTGGCCCAAGTTGATTGCCCACGCCGATGCCGTCGCCTTTGCTGCCCGTCATCCGGATTTCGCGGCGACGGGAGAGGCGACGGTCCAGCACTGGCGTTGCGGCAACGATATCGAGCGCAGCCTGCGCGTCGCCGGTTTTTCGGGTGCCTTCCAGATGTTTGACGACCCGATGGTGATGGGCCCGGTGCCGGCCCTGCCGGACGACGATTACTGGGCGACGCGGGCAGCGTTTGCCCGGCAGGCGTTCGGGCTGTCGGCCCGTGACATCCAGCAGCGCCAGGCGATCCAGCGCGAGGCGCTGGCGCGACTGAGCCCCGACAGCGAACTGGTGCTGTGGTGCGAGGCCGACGCTTACGATCAATTGTTTCTGGTCCGGCTGCTGGCGAGTTTGCCCACGGTGGCGCGCAGGCTGGAACTGATCGAGATCAACCGCGTGCCCGGCATCGAGCGATTCATTGGCATCGGGCAACTGGCGCCAGACTTGCTCGCCTGGCTCTGGCCGCAACGCCGCGCCCTGGGTGAGAACGCGCTGGCGCTGGCCCGCCAAGTGTGGGTGGCCTATACCGCCGCAGACCCCGGTCGCTGGGCTGATCTGGCGTCACAACACCATTCGGTGCTGCCGCTGTTGGGGCCCGCACTGGCCCGGCAGCTGCAAGAGTTGCCGGGCGCCGAGGATGGCTTGAGCCTGACCGAGCGCCTGACCCTGCGCATTCTGGCGGAGAAAGGCGAAATGGAGGCGGGGAAGGTCTTCGGTCATTTGATGCTGAGCTATGAGCCGC
The DNA here is from genome assembly GCF_036387035.1 of Pseudomonas sp. Classification (GTDB taxonomy): domain Bacteria; phylum Pseudomonadota; class Gammaproteobacteria; order Pseudomonadales; family Pseudomonadaceae; genus Aquipseudomonas. Next base: position 17,650 of record NZ_DASVUM010000079.1, read on the forward strand.
TGCCGTATCTGGGCGATAGGATGTTCGGCGCGCTGCTGAGGCCTCTCATCGATTCCCTTCAACCGCTGCTGCACGAGGCACCAGGGGGCGGATGGGCCCAGCGCGTTGTCCGTATTACGGCGCTGGGTGAGCGTGTACTGCGCGGCGAGCTCAACTGGCTCGATCTGGGTCCGGCCGAGCGTTGGGTGGGCGGCGTGCAGATTGTTGCCGATCGCTCGCCGTGGGTGGTCAGCGGAGCAGGGCGGGTCTGGCGTCGCTGATCAGGCGTGAAGCTTCAGCGACTTTTCCATGACGATCGTCCGCTCGGCACCGTGGTATTCATCGCCAATGCTCGAGTAGCCAAGTGACTGGTAAAAGCCCTGTGCGGTAATGGAGGAGGGCACGCGCAACCGACTGACGCCCTCGACCGCGGCGGCTGCTTCAACAGCCGCCATCAGCCTGCGGCCAACGCCCAGGTTTTGGTGTAGGGGCGCGACGAATACGCTGCGCACGGTGGCTTGATCGAGGCTTGCCGTGCCAATGACGTCTTCGCCGATGGTCGCGACGAATACCTGCCGTTGAGCCAGAAAGCACAGAACCGCCGGCGGCGAGAAACTTTGCTCGACCCTGGCGATGATGGCTGCGGAGTAATCCTGGCGATTGGACTCACGCAGCGCCGCGACGATGACTCGGCTGATCGCGTCTGCGTCCTTGTCCGTTGCCTTGCGCATCAGGCAATTCATGGGCAGTGCTCCCTGGCGTGCGGCGCGCAGCTTTTTTCAGTACGCGTTTGTTAGCGCTGCGGGCCGCTCAAGAGTTCAGTTACTGATCGCTCTCACTGTGTGGCTGTTCCGGCCCTTGCTGTTCAAGCAGCGCTTGCGTGACCTGTTCAATGTAATCGAATACCTCGGGTTGAACGGAGTGCTGATACTGCCTGCGACGGTTCTTGGAAACCGTCCCGTTGTTGGTCAGGCACATCATCACAAGGTTGGCCAGATCGCTGCCGCGCACGTCATAGGCTTCATTTACCGTGCCCACCACCTTGTCGTAGTTCTCAAGAAAGACCGTCTCCTCACGAAGCTCGACTTCCAGCGCTCGCTTCGCCATTTCCAGGGTAAACAGCACCGCTGAAGTGGCATCCCAGAAACGATAGATCGAAGCATCACCCGCGAACTCAAACGAGAACTGGCCATGATCGATCCACCGGACATCCCAGAACTCGCGCGCCGGACGGGAGAAGTGCTGAAGCGTCTCCAGATACGAACGTTCTTCTCGCTTCATGGCAACCGAGACCGGCAGAAGCAAACCGTTTTCCAGCGCGCCCGCGCGGCACAGCGTGTGGTGGATCAGAAACCGGGAAAGGCGACCATTACCGTCCATGAACGGATGCAGAAAGACGAAACCGAACGAGATGATTCCCGCTGCTACCAGAGGATCGATCCGCCCTGGCGCCTCGTTCCCCAGGGCCATGAGACGCTCCATCAATTCACCACAGAGATCGGGAGCCGGCGGGACGTAAGTGACGCCAGCGGCGCCTTGCAGTCCGTTCGCCAGATGGTTTTGCTCGTGCCGAAACGCAGCGGCCATATCGAAGGGGTTTGAGATCGTTGCATTCTGCAGGTGGACCAGATAGTCCTCGCTCAGCGCAATACCCTCATGGGCCTGCCGAAGTAGCTGGATAAACTTGCGTGACTTGTCCTCGCTGGGTGACTCTTTTTCAATCGCAAACGAGTCCTGCGTTTCGTGGAGGTATGCCCAGTTGATTGCCCGGTCCATCATTGCTGACGGGAGGCTCTGCATGAAGTCCTGGGCACGCGAAAGGATGTCGTATTCAAGGAGTGCGACAATCTCCGGCGTGCGCTCAACGGTCGCGCAATAGGCGAGCGTCCCAATGCCGTTGAACTCAACCCGCCAGCGAGAATTGCGCACTCCGGGCATCGTCACGTACACGTCCGGATCAAACAGTGGGACGAAAGCCCCTCGCACTGGAGACTGCTGAATCAGTTCCTCTGCGGTAAAGGCTTCGCGCAGAAAGCAGGCTTTGCGCACGTAGATACCGTTAGGCGCTTTTTCCAGTTCTGCTTCGATACTCGCTGCAGGTAGTTGCGGCAGGGCCTGGGCCAGGATGGCAAGGTTGATGCCTTCATGCTTGAGCGCAAACAGTAAATGGCCCGTCAGGTCATCCGGCTCCGGCGCACTATTTGGCGGGACTGCCAGTAAGTCGCCGATGCGTTTGATTCGGGTGACTGGCTGGATTTTCGCCGGTCGGGTCACATGAAACGCTGAAAGCCGAAGCGACTCCTGCAATCTGGCGTAGCCCACTAAGCTCATGAGAATTCCTTGATTTTCAGCCTATGAGGTGCAGTTTTTCTTCAGTGCATGCAGAAAATCTTCAGTTCGACCGATTATCCTCATTTTTTCTTGATTGGATACACCCGTACTTCGACGGAGCTGACGGCCTGTGGGATGGCGCTTTGTGAAGTGTCAGATGATTCGAGGAAAGAACGGAGTGCGCAGCAAACACCGCGATGGCGGCTAAACCGCTTCCGACGTCGCGATACAGCCCAGGATTCTCAAGTACACGCTGACCGTCGTACCCGCCCCGGGCGCAGTGTGGATGCGCGCGTCCCCACCCGATTTGATCGCAAAATCCCTTACCTGAGCCAAACCCAACCCGGTGCCTTCGCCCGCCGCCTTGGTGGTGAAAAAAGGTTCGAAGACCTGACGCGCCACGTCCGCGGTCATGCCGGGGCCGTTGTCCCGCACGCTGACCACCAGGTAATCGCCTTGTTGCAGCGCTAAATCATCCTCCACATGCACCCAGCGCGTGGACAGATGCACATGGCCCGCACCGTTAAGCGCATCACGCGCGTTGGCGAGCAGGTTCATGACCACCGCGTGCAGTTGAGCCTCCATGCAGAGGACACCCCAGCCCCATTCGGCGAAATCGAAGCTCAGATCAATGCTTTCGCTCATCGAATGGCGCATCAGCGACTGTGCCGCGTGCAGACGTGCGGTGACGTCAATGCAGATGAGTTCGGGGCCGTCGCCGCGCACGCTCGACATCAAATACGCGATGAGCTGCCGCCCTTGTTCGACGGCTTGCAGACCGGTCTCGGCGAAACGCTCGACGTCGATCGGCCGCCGTGAGCGCAGGCGAGTCATTTGAAAGGCGGCGCTGACGCTTTGCAGTAAATTGTTGAAGTCATGGGCGATGCTTGCCGTGAGCATGCCCAGCGATGAAATGCAGCCTGCGTTTTGCAGCAGGGGCGTGACTTCGCTTGGGTTCTGCCGGGTTTGCTTGAATTGATCCTGAAGTTGCGCCAGATGCTGCGCGCGTTGCTTGTTGAGCAGTCGTGCTTCCAGCAACGCCGCGGCCTGTCGCGCCAAGGCCTGTAAGGCAAGAGACTGGCGCTCGCTGAGCTGACGGGTCCGGGTGTCGATCACACACACGGTGCCCAAGGCCAGACCACTGTCGGTGACGACGGGCGCGCCTGCGTAAAACCGGATGTAGGGCGGGCCGAGCACCAGCGGGCTGGACGAGAAGCGCGGGTCCTGGGCGGCATCTTCAACGACCAGTACCTGGGCAGGATCAAGAATGGCGTGGCCGCAGAAGGCCAGATCCCGGTGGGTTTCCTGCACGCCGAGGCCCACGCAGGCCTTGAACCACTGGCGGTCCCGATCGACCAGGGACACCAGCGCAATGGGCGCGTCACACAAGGTGGTCGCCAGCAGAACGATGTCGTCAAATGCTTTTTCACAGGCGCTGTCCAGCACATCCAGGTGTTCGAGCGACAGGACTCGCTCTTCCTCGTTGAAAGGAAAGGGGGCGGGATGGTGGGGCATGGGTGATCTGCGTGAGGGAATGATTGACCGCGCATCATGCGCCGTACCCCATAGACCGGCAAGGGCACGACCTTGCTGGTGGTCGGCGCTTCGTCTGTAAGTGATCCCGCCTACTTCAAAGCGCCATTTTGGATCCGGTGAAGGGCGTCATGGATGAGCCGTTATGGTTCTCCAAGCAGCATCGGTCGATCACCGCGGCCGCCCCATTCACATTGCTTAAATATTGCTGTGACACAGTTTCATGTCGCTTGATCAAGCATCCGACGGCGCTGGTGGCCGCCCCGGTATTTCGGGCGGTTGGCTGGTTCTGCACAAGGACTCATGAAATGAACGCCACCGTAATAACTGCAATCTGCGCAGCACCCACCCGGGCTCGATGCCGTCGCCCGGCGCTCACGCAATGACGGTGCTGATCACGGGAGTGGCCGGATTTATCGGCTTTCATATGGCGATGAAGTTGTGCCGCCAGGGCGTTCAAGTGGTGGGCATCGACAACCTCAACGATTACTACAGCGTTGACCTCAAGCGTGCCCGGCTGGCGCAGCTTGAAAACCTTCCCGCCTTTGAGTTTCAACAGCTCGACATCGTTGACCGGCGGTCGCTGTCTGGCCTGTTCAGCAGCCATGGCTTCAGCGAGGTCATTCACCTGGCGGCGCAGGCGGGGGTTCGTTATTCCATCGATAACCCGAGCGTGTACGCCGATGCCAACCTGGTCGGGTTTCTTAACGTGCTTGAAGCGTGCCGCGCTCACCCCGTGAAGCACCTGATTTACGCGTCGAGCAGCTCGGTCTACGGGGCCAATACCAAAATGCCTTTCGCCGTGGAGGATGCCGTCGAGCAACCCGTCTCGCTGTATGCCGCGACCAAGCGTGCCAACGAGCTCATGGCCTACAGCTATTCGCATCTGTACCGAATTCCCGCCACCGGCTTGCGGTTTTTCACGGTGTACGGTCCGTGGGGGCGCCCGGACATGGCGCTGTTCAAGTTCACCCGCGCCATCCTTGCAGGCGAGCCCATCGATCTCTACCACGACGGCGAGATGGCGCGGGACTTCACCTACATCGACGACATCGTCGAGTCGATGAATCGGCTGCTGCCCCGACCGCCACCTCTCGTCGATGGCGTGGCGCCTAGTCAGCTTTTCAACATCGGGCGAGGCGAGCCAGTGAAGCTGCTCGACTTCGTCCGCTGCCTGGAGTCAGCGTTGGGGATCCAGGCGAAACGCAACTGCCTGCCTCTTCAGCCGGGAGACGTGCTGCACACCTGGGCCGATGTCTCGGGCCTGGCTCAATGGATCGATTTCAGCCCGCAGACAGGGCTGGAGCAAGGCGTGGCTGAATTCGTGCGCTGGTATGGCGATTTCTACCCGGGCAAAAAGCTAATGACCGCAAGTGGGTGGGCGTGATGAGTGAATCGGTGTTTGTGTCGGTGTTGATCCCGGCAAAAAATGAAGCGCAAAACCTGCCCTCATTGCTGAACGAAATACGCACCGCGCTGGCCGGCGAGCGTTATGAGGTGTTGGTCGTCGACGATGGCAGCACCGACGACACGCTGCGTGTTCTTGAGCAGATCAAGGCCGCCGGGTACGCACCTTTGCGGGTCTTGCATCACGCGGTTTCACTCGGACAGAGCACGTCGATCTGGCATGCCGCCCACGCCGCGCGCGGGGAATGGCTGGCGACGCTGGACGGTGACGGCCAGAACGACCCTGCCGACTTGCCCGGTATGCTGGCGCTGGTGCGCACCGCGGGGCAAAGCCAGGCCGAGCCGGTTTCGCTGGTGGCGGGGCACCGCGTCAACCGGCGCGACACCGCGAGCAAGCGCTGGGCGTCGCGTTTCGCCAATGCCTTGCGGCGTCGGCTGCTCCAGGACGCCACGCCGGACACCGGCTGCGGGCTCAAGCTCATCCTGCGAAAGGCGTTTCTCCAGCTGCCTTACTTCGATCACATGCACCGGTTCATCCCCGCATTGATCCAGCGCCATCACGGCCGAATGATCGTTCATCCGGTTCACCACCGTCATCGGCAGGCCGGCGTCTCCAACTACGGCAACCTGGACCGCGCGCTGGTCGGCATTTTCGACCTGATCGGCGTCTGCTGGCTGGTGCGCCGCACGCGGCTCAATACCCATGCCGAGGAGATAACCCGATGAACTTCACGCGCGAAACGTTGTGGCTCACGGTGGGGTTTCTCGGTCAGGCCGTTTTCACCGGCCGGTTCGTGCTGCAATGGCTGTACAGCGAGATCAAGAAACGCAGCGTAATTCCCGTGGGTTTCTGGTACCTGAGCATGCTCGGCAGTGCGTTGTTGCTGCTCTATGCCCTTTACCGCGAAGACCCGGTCTTCATCATTGGCCAGTCATTTGGCTTCCTGGTGTACCTGCGTAATCTTCAGCTGATTGCCAAACACAAAGACCTGAAGGAATAGCCGGTGCGGGGTGTCCGTTCTCCCGCGTTTCAATGCCTGGCGCTGGTGGCGCTTGCGCTGCTTCTGGTCGGCGCCGGCTTTGGCATCAGGCAGCCGCTTAATGTCGACGAAGAAAGATTTTTGGGCGTCGCCCTGGAAATGCTGCACAGCGGCAACTGGCTGATTCCTCATCGGGCAGGCGAAATCTATGGCGACAAGCCTCCCTTGTTCATGTGGACGGTGGCGTTTTTCACCTGGCTGACCGGCTCGCCCGCGCAGGCGCTGTACATCCCGGGCCTGCTTTCGGCAGCCACTGCCACCGCCGTGTTGTACGACCTGGGGCGACGCCTGTGGTGCCGCCGGGTAGGGCGCATCGCCGCGCTGCTGTTTTTAGCGACCTACCAGACCTACAGCATCCTGCGCACCGGCCAAATCGACAGCTTCCTGTGCCTGTGGGTCGCGGTTGGTTTCTACGGTATGGCCCGCCATCTTTTGCTGGGGCCGGCATGGGGCTGGTTCTACGTGGCGTGCCTGGCCATGGGCCTGGGCATCATCAGCAAGGGGGTCGGCTTTTTGCCGGCGTTGATGCTGGTGCCTTACGGCTATGCCGCCCGAAAGGGATGGCCGGGCGTGGTGCTCATGGCGGGGCAGGGGCGGCGCTGGGCTGCCGGTTTTCTTGTGCTGCTGGCCGGGTGTGCCGTCTGGCTTGTCCCGCTGCTGGTCTCTGTCTGGCTCAAGGGCGGCCCTGACCAGTGGGCGTACCTGAAGGAAATCCTGCTTCACCAGACCGGCGGCCGCTACGCGTCGGCCTGGGATCACCGCGAGCCGTTCTGGTATTTCCTGACGGTGATTCCCCAGTACTGGCTGCCCCTGGTCCTGGCCTTGCCCTGGCTGGTACCGGCCTGGCGTCGCCAGTTGCAAAAGCACGACGCCCGGGTCTTGCTGTTGCTGGGTTGGGTGGTCCTGGTGGTGGTGTTTTTCAGTCTGAGCACCGGCAAGCGCAAGATCTATATTTTCCCGGCATTACCCGGCTTGGTGCTGGCCGCGGCGCCGCTGATTCCATGGCTGGTGCAACGCTGGTTCGGTGGTCGACCCAAGGCCCGCGCGGTGCTGGGTGTGGTAACGGTGGCCTGGTTTTGCCTGTGGTTCGCCCGTGGTTTTATCGAGCCGTTTACCGATGGACCCAACCCTCACAAGGTCCTCATGGGTGAAGCGGCTCGACAGACTGACGGCTCCCAATTGGTGCTGGTTGGCTGGCGGGAAGGGCACTGGCTGTTCGCCCGCCAGCCGTTGGTCCATTTCGGGTTCGCCGATCAATCCGCCGTGGAGCACGCCGCGCTTTGGTTGCGCACTCATCCGGCCGCCTTTGCCCTGGTGCCGGCCGCTGAGCTGGAGCGCTGCTTCCTGGCGGACAAGGCTCGTCGGCTGGGGTCAACCTCGCGTGCCGAATGGTTCATCGTCCGCGCCGACGCGGACAATGGCCGGTGCGAGCCAACGCCGCCCGAACGGACTTATCACTTTTCATGGGGTTCTGACGCACTGTGACCCGTCCTGTCGACAAGGGAATCTGGCCACGGTAGCCGCAGACCCGATCGTTTCCAGCATTCACCGATGATCAAAGAAACCCTGGAGATCGGCCATCAAACCGGGCCCGGCTAACGTCCACCCCAACCGCGCCGTGGTTTTGCTGCTGTTGCTGGACATGTCTCTGCCCGCAAAGGCCGACAGCCAACCAAACCTCGCCATCGCTTCATCCGCCGACACCGACATGACGGGCAGGCCGAGCCCTGCGCCAAGGGTCTCGGCAATAAGGCGAAAGGGGATCGAGGACTCGGCTGTCGCATGATAGCGAGCGCCCGGTTGATGCGTTTCCAGCGCCAGGCGATAGAGCTGCGCGGTGTCTGAAACGTGCGCCGCGGACCAGCGATTCAGGCCGTCGTCGACGTAAGCCGAGATGCCTGTCTGCTGAGCATGCTTGATGAGTTCGGTGACCAGGCCCTGTTTCACCGTGTCGTGGATCTGCGAAAGACGCATCACCACCACGTTGAGTCCGCCTTGCAACAACGCTTCACCCGCCCGTTCCGAAGCGGCCCGAGGGTTGGGGTGCGCGGGGTTGAAGTGATCCTCATCGGCAGGCTCGCCAGGTGCTGGCGAACCCATGGGTGTGCCGGAGGTGATCAGCAGCGGGCGCTGCGAACCGTGCAGCGCCTCGCCCAGCGCCGCAATGGCCCGCGCGTCTTTCTCGCAGTTGTCGACGAAGTGGGCAAAGTCATGATCGAACGCGGTGTGGATGACCGCGTCGCACTGTTCGGCGCCGCGTTTGAGGCTGGCGAGGTCTTCCAGGGTGCCGTGATGAGGCTCGATACCGAGTGCCCGCAGCGCTTCGGCGCCGGGTTGTGAACGGGTCATCCCCAGCACCTGGTGACCGGCGGCGATCAATGCATGAGCGACATGGGAACCGATAAAGCCTGTGGAGCCGGTAAGAAATACGCGCATTGCTGAAAACTCCTTTGCTGAAGCCGGCAGGATGCGCGTAACGTTTATCGGCGTAAAAGACGTGACGTTATCAGGGTATAAAAACCAACAGGATCAACATGGCCAACCCGTCTGTTCATTTGCTGGGCACCTATCTGAAGGATTGCCGGGCGCGGCTGGACCCGGCGAGCTTCGGCTTTTCCGGGCGCCGACGCACACCGGGTTTGCGCAGGGAAGAAGTGGCCCAGCGCGCCAATATCAGCGCGACCTGGTACACGTGGCTTGAGCAGGGGCGCGGTGGCGCACCGTCGGCGCAGGTGCTGAACCGGATTGCCGAAAGTCTGTTGATGACCGAGCCCGAACGCGAACACGTGTTCATGCTCGCGTTCGGCCATCCACCGGAAGTGGTCTACAACGCACCCGAGGGCGTGACGCCACGCTTGCAACGTGTCCTCGATACCTTCGCGTTCAGCCCGGCCTTCATCAAAACGGCGACATGGGATGTGCTGGCCTGGAACACCGCTGCGGCGGCTGTGTTCACCGACTACAGCGTGCTGCCGGTGGGGCAACGCAACATCTTGCGGCTGATGTTCTGTAACCCCCGCGCCCAGGCCCGCCAGGCGGACTGGCACGCAGTGGCGCGTTTTATCGTGGCGGCGTTCCGGACGGACGCGACCCGCGCCGGCGCCGCGTCCGAGGTGACGCAGCTCGCCGAAGAGCTGTGTACCTTGAGCCCGGCGTTTGCGGCGCTGTGGCGCGACAACGATGTGCGGCTTCAGGGCGAAGGCACCAAGCGTCTGCGCCACGAAGCCCATGGCGTCATCGAACTGGAATATTCAAACTTTGCAGTGGACGGGCGCCTGGATCTGTCGATGATCGTCTATAACCCGGTGACTGCGGCCGATGCAGCGCGGGTCCGGGCCGTGATCAACGATCATTTGGCCGATGGCAAACATGCCCATGGGTGATGATGCCGGGTCAGTCGGGCTCGACAGGCGCGGCTGGATCAGATGTAGCGGCAGCGTTTGACTCGGCATTGGCCCCGGCCGCCAGCTTCAACCGGTCGGCCTTGCTGACATAGACGTCTTTGTTCTTCGGTGCGAGTTTGGCGCTGGCTTTTTTCGCGTTGGTTCTGAGGATCTGGTTTAGTTTCTTGCGACGGTTCATGCCTGTTTACCCGGTGTGCAGAGGGTGACGGTGAAAAGGCAGGCAGTGAACCAGATCGCGGATAAATCTGCCACACAAGTCCTCGGCGACGCGGGCCGTGGTGATTATCAGCATCAGGCCAGCCTGGCGCTTCGTTGTGAAACCCTTGCAGCAACCGCCCGACACTTATTCCATCCACGCACACCCTGAGAGAGCGCTCCATGGACCTTGAAGACAGCCCTTACGTGACAACGGTGCAGGCCCTTGAGGCCCTGTACGGCCCGATCGCGCCGCCGTCTCTGGTCAAGGAAGTCGACCACCTCCATCCTGTTTACAAGCCGTTCATCGAAGCGGCAACGTTCGTCATCTTGGCCTCGTCGGGCGAGGGCGGGCTGGACGCCTCGCCGCGCGGTGATCAGGCGGGCTTCGTGCATATCGAAGACAGCAAGACGCTGTATCTGCCGGATCGGCGCGGCAACAACCGCATCGACACCCTGCACAACATCGTCCAGGACCCGCGCGTGGCGCTGCTGTTTCTGGTGCCCGGCGTCGGCGAAACCCTGCGCGTTAACGGCACGGCGCAGATATCCATCGACCCTGACCTGTTGGCGCGTTTCGCCGTGGACGGGAAGCCACCAAAATCGGTGCTGCGGATTACCGTCACCGCCGTGTATTTCCAGTGCAGCCGCGCCGTGATCAGGTCAGGGCTGTGGGAGGCGTCAAAGCAGGTGCCGCGCAGTGCGCTGCCCAGCGCCGGGCAGATTCTTAAGGCCGTCTCGCACGCGGCCATCGACGGCGAGGCTTACGACAAGGCGCTGCCGGGCCGGATCGCCGACACGCTTTACTAAGACGCCATTGCGCGCGAGCGGCGAGCCGTGCCATTCGTTTCGGGGATGGTTTGCCACTGACTTGCGCCTTACCATTGATGCCCGTCTTCGATCAAAGTGACGAACTGCCGTGAACATCAACTTCGACCTCAATGACCTTCAGGCTTTTCGCGCCGTGGTTGAAAAGCAAGGGTTTCGCCGGGCCGCGGATTCAATCCGCATCACGCAATCGGCGCTGAGCCGCCGCATCGAAAAGCTCGAGTCCGCCCTGGGGGTGAAGCTGTTTGAGCGCACCACGCGAAAGGTGTCGTTGACCAACGTCGGACGGGCGTTTTTGCCCCAGGTCGAACGGCTCCTCGATGACCTGGACCTGGCGCTGCTCAGCATCGGTGAGGGCGGCGCCAACCGCAGGGGCACGTTGACCGTGGCCTGCGTGCCGTCGGCCGCCTACTACTTCCTGCCCCATGCGATACGCAGCTTTCACGGGCAATACCCGTTGATCAACATCAGGCTGATCGACGTCTCGGCCAATGAAGTCAGCGCGGCAGTGGCCTCCGGCGAAGCCGATTTCGGGGTCAGCTTCAGCGGCAACCTGGCGCCGGAAATCGAGTTCAGTCCGTTGCTCGAAGAGCGCTACGTGATCGCGTGTCGACGCGACCATCCGCTGGCCTCCCTCGATACGGTGACGTGGGCACAGGCATGCGAACACGACTGCATCACCCTGGCGAAATCGTCGGGCAACCGTCTGTTGCTGGACCGCGCCCTCTCCGGGTTGCCGACGGGCAAGAACAGCATTTGCGAGGCGCGGCACGTGACCACGGTGTTGGGGCTGGTGGAGGCGGGGCTCGGGATTGCCGTGGTGCCGTCCATTGCCATGCCGATCTCTGCCCACCCGATACTGGCGAAAGTGACGTTGGTGGAGCCGGAAGTGCTGAGGCAGATGGGCGTGCTGAAACGCCGCGGACGCACACTGACGCCCGCAGCGCTGGAACTGGAACAACGCATTCGCGCGTTGCCCGGAACGTTACCTAGGGACTGAGTCCAGACCGGTTTCGCGAATGCTGGCCTGGGCATCGGGCGACGAGAGGAATTTGAGCAGCTGCTTCGCCTCAACCGGGTGGTCGGCATTTTTCGGGATGCCAGCGGCGTAGCGGGTCACCGATTGCAGGTCTTCGGGAATCTTGCCGACGAAGGTCACGCCCGGGATCGGCAACAGTTCGGCGACTTGCTGGAACCCGAGCTGATAATCCCCCTTGGCCACGACGGAGGCCACCGGAATGCGCTCGATCATCTTGCCCTTGGGCGCCAGTTGCTGCTGAACGTCAAGTTTTTTGAACAGCTCCTTTTCGATGTACACGCCGCTGGCGCTGTCTGAATAGGCCACCGATTTTGCCGCCAGCAAGGTGTCTTTCAGCTCGGCATCCGTGCCGATCGCGGGCTTGTCGGCGCCGGCTTTCACCACCATGCCGATGCGCGAATCCGCCAGCTCGACGCGCGAACCGGCGTCGACCTGGCCCTGCTTGATCAAATCATCCAGGGCGTAGCCCACCATGATCACCACGTCGGCGTGCTCGCCGCGACTCAGTCGGTTGGGGATGGCTTCCACGGCTTTACCCATCGACGGACCGAGGACCGTCTTCAGCGTGTTGCCGCTGTGCTCGGCGTACTGCGGGCCGAGGTGCTGATAGGCAGCGGTGAAGCCGCCCGAGGTCATGACGGTCAGTTCTTCGGCGCAGGCAACATTGCCATAGGCGCAGGTGGCAAAGGCCAGCACACAGAGGGGTTTGAATACGGCGTTCATGGCAGGGTCCTTCAAGCAGTGACAAGGGGCTTAACGGCGAGACGACGGTACAGAACCAGCGTCGCGGTAAAGGCGCACAGGGCGGCGAAGATCATCCAGTACGCCGGCGCCGCCTTGTCGCCGGTCATGTGGATCAGCCACGTCGAAACAGCGGGCGTAAAACCGCCGAAGATTGCTGTCGCCAGGCTGTAGGCAAGGGAGAAACCGGCGACGCGTACCTCGACCGGCATCATCTCGGTGAGTGCGGGAATCATCGCGCCGTTGTACAAGCCGTAAAGAAACGAGAACCACAGCAGCACTTCGAGCATGTGCGCAAAGGTCGGCGCCTGGGCCAGGAAGGACAGCGCCGGATAGGCAGTCAACAGCGTCAGCAGGGACATCGCCAGCAACAGTGGTTTGCGCCCGAACCGATCACTTAGCGCGCCGCCAATGGGTAACCAGAAGAAGTTCGAGACGCCCACCAGCAGGGTCACGATCAGCGCATCACTGGTGCTCAACTGCAGCACCGAGCGGCCGAAGGTCGGGGCGTACACCGTGATCATGTAGAACGCGGTGGTGGTCATCGCCACCATCAGCATGCCGAGGATGACCACACTGGCGTTGCTGAGCAGGGTGGCGAACACCTCCTTCATGGTCGGGCGGTGTTTGCGGGTGGTGAACTCGGCGGTTTCTTCAAGGCTGCGGCGCAGCAGGAAAATGAACGGGATGATCAGGCAACCGACGCCAAACGGAATGCGCCAGCCCCACGCGGACAGCTCGGTCGGGGCCAACCATTGATTGAGTCCGTAACCCAGGGCGGCGGCTACAACGATGGCGACCTGCTGACTGGCGGATTGCCAACTGGCGTAAAAGCCTTTGCGCCCCGGTGTGGCCATTTCGGCGAGGTAGACGGAAACGCCGCCCATCTCGGCGCCTGCGGAGAAGCCTTGCAAGAGACGGCCGAGCAGCACCAGCGCCGGGGCCCACAGACCAATCGTGGCGTAGCCGGGCACGAGGACAATCAGCAAGGTGCCACTGGCCATGATCGCCAGGGTCACGATCAGGCCGCGACGGCGGCCGACATCATCGATATACGCGCCCAGCAGCACGGCGCCCAGGGGCCGCATCAGAAACCCGGCGCCGAACACAGCGAAGGTCATCATCAACGAGGCGAACTCATTGCTGGCGGGAAAGAAGGCGGAGGCGATCTGGGTGGCGTAGAAGCCGAAGAGGAAGAAGTCGAACTGTTCAAGAAAGTTTCCGGAGGTGACCCGGAAAACCATTCCTGCCCTGGACTTCCCGGAGGAGGTCTGGCGTGGTGGCTGATGCATGTTGTTCTCCAGCGTTTTTTTTGAGTTTGTAAGCGCTTGTAACTGGAGATTCTGTGGCAATTTTCAGACGACGATAATCGTTATTTTTTCATCCATTGATGCATCGATCAGATCAATCGGCAGGGTGCGGACCCGGCCCGCACCTCTGTTTTTAGCCAGCAGCCAGCGTCAGCAGCGAGCGTCTATGGCCGCCGGTGACCGTCAGCTGTCTTGCGTGCCGTTGAGCATCAGCGCTTCTACATCCGGCGCCACCTGATTCACCGCGCCAAGGTACTCGATCAGTTCTGCCGCCCGGCTGCCGCGCAGGCCGGCCGTGGTCAGAGATCCGTCGCGCACGTAGGTGTAGAGACCGGAGACGGCGAAGGCTTTGAGTTGGGCGATGTGCTGGGCTTGTTCGGGCAAGGTGTGCTGGAAGACATCGCTCTGGAAAAACTGCCGACCCGCCAGGGGCGATTTGAACGCGATTTCCATCACCGCCAGTTCTGCCCGGGCCGGGTTGGCAAAGTGCGCGACGTTCGGGGCCGGTGGGTGCTGCCCGTCGTTTTCAAAGGGTTCGCAGAGGTGCAGGCAGACTTTGACCACCGCCTCGGACGCGGCCAACAGCGGTCCCAGGTTCGACTTCAGGTAAGCGTGCAGTTGCGGCAGGGCATCGCGCGGGCTGAAGTGGACATGGATACGGTCGAACGTGTCGGTACCGTTGAATCGCTCATCCGCCAGCGCGTTGGTCAGCGTCAGCGATCCCTCGGGCAGGGCATAGGCCAGGGTTTCGTCGAACATGTTCTGTTCGTCCGAAAACAGAATCGGGCTGGCCTCCTGAAACTGCTTCTGGTGCGCAGCAGATTCGAAGCCGATCTCTACGCCACCGTCCAGTTCGTAATCCTGAATCTCGCCGACGCCTTCCGCGAGTGGCCAGAGATGAGCGTCCTGGTGCCGGGAAAAATGGTGCTGAATGTACAAACCCAGGCCGGGCAGCCGCGAGCACAGCGGGCCGTGGACGTCGCGCCAGTAGTGGGCGAAGACGTCGTGGGGTACGCGCTCCCGTCGTTTGACGGTCGTGTAGCTGTTGATCTCGATCATGGGGGCACCTGTCAGTCCGGAAATGTTCAGTCGTAGTGATCGGATGCAGGTGCCGCTGCAGGGTTCAACGCGTTTTATGCGGCGCCATCGGCCGCGGCTTGGGCGACGCAGATGTCTGTCAGCCCCAGCCGACCCGCCTGCTCGAAGATTTCATCCGGCAGGGCATCAGCGCTGGGCATCATCAGGCTGTTTTCGCTGTCGCCGAAATGCAGCTGCAGCAGGTGCATCGCGGCGTCGGCCACCGACAGGGCCTGCTGACTGAGGTCGAAGCGATGGCTGCGCGGTTCACCGTTGAAGCGGTAGTCGACTGAGAAGACGGGCATGAAAGCCTCCTGGCTGATCGGGTTATTTGCCGTTCTGTTTGTGCCGGGCGTACATCACCGCCGAGCCACTGGAGGCTGGTCTGGCCTGCAACTCGAACGCCTGCGGGTAGCCTTTGATCAGGTCGCTGAGCTTTTTGTAACCGTGGGTGCGCGGGTCGAATTCCGGTCGCAGTTTGGTGATGTTAGTGCCCAGGGCGCCGAGCTGGACCCAGCCGTCTTCGTCGGCGATGTCGTCGAGGATTTTCGCGATGAAGCCGATGGGGGCTTTGGGCCGTTTCGGTGTCTCGACCGCAGCGGGTTTGGCCACATCAGCCGGGGCGGGCGAGTCGAGGTTGTGCTCCGCGCTGGCCGCGGCAATGACCTCTTCGCGGAGCAATTCGATGTAGATGAATTTGTCGCAGGCGGCGACGAACGGCCGGGGCGTTTTCTCTTCACCGAAGCCGAACACGGTCAGGCCTTCTTCGCGCAGTCGGGAGGCCAGGCGAGTGAAGTCGCTGTCGCTGGACACCAGGCAAAAGCCGTCGAAGCGCCGCGTGTACAACAGGTCCATGGCGTCGATGATCAGCGAGCTGTCGGTGGCGTTCTTGCCTTTGGTGTAAGCGAATTGCTGGATGGGCTGGATTGAGTGGTCCAGCAGGACCTTCTTCCAGCCGCCGAGCTGCGGCCCGGTCCAGTCGCCATAGATGCGCTTGACGCTGGCGACGCCATATTTGGCGATTTCTTCGAACAAGCCCTCGACGATGGCGGCGGGGGCGTTATCGGCATCGATCAGCACCGCGAGGTGCTTTTGCGCGTGACTGGAAGCAGGGGTGGCCATGGACCGTCCTTTGAGGGGCTAAAGCCACACCATACCGCCAAACCGCAACCGACAGACAACTGTTCGCCTGGTCTGCCGGATCGGCTGTTCATGCAGCCCGCCGCTGGCAACCGCGGGTTAGTCCGGCACGGGCGTGGGCAACGCTGCGCCGCTGTGCCAGGCGTGGAGGTTGGCCATGACCAGGTCGGACATCGCTTGCCGGGTGTCCCACGTGGCGCTGGCCATGTGCGGGGTAAGCAACACGTTGTCCAGCTCAAGAAGCGCGGCGGCGGGGTGCGGCTCGTTTTCATAGACATCCAGCGCCGCGCCCGCCAGACGCCCTTCGGCCAACGCCTGGGCGAGGGCGTTTTCGTCGACCACGCTGCCACGGCCGACGTTGATCAGATAGCCCTTCGGGCCGAGCGCATCCAGCACCTGCGCATTGACCAGGTGATGGGTGCTGGCGCCGCCACCGACCGCGACAACCAGGAAGTCAACCGCAGCGGCCAATTCCCGGGCTGACGCGTAATACGTGAATGGCACGTCCTGAGGATGGCGGCCGGTGTAGGCGATCGCCATGTCGAAGCCCTGGGCTCGACGGGCGATGGCGGCGCCGATGCGGCCCAGGCCAATGATGCCCAGGCGTGCCCGACTGAGTTTGCGGCTGAACGCGATGGGGCCGTTGGCCCAGGCGCCCGAGCGGGTGAAACGGTCGGCGACGCGCAGGTTGCGCGCGATGCCCAGCATCAAGGCCATGGCGAAATCCGCCACGTCTTCGGTCAGCACGTCGGGGGTGTGCGTGACGCGAATGCCACGCTCACGCGCCGCCATCACGTCGACACCATCGTAGCCCACGCCAAACACCACGATCACTTCCAGCGCAGGCAGGCTTTCGATCAGGCGGCGGCTGACGGTGGATTCGCCATTGGCGACCATGGCGCGGATGTCCGCGGTCGTGTCGCCGACGCCGGTGCCGTCCTGATCGGCTACGACAACCTCGTAGTTTGCGCTCAGCGCGTCATCGAGCATGGCCGGCAGGCGGGCGATTTTAAGGAGCCTTGGCTTCATCTGGACCTCGGGTGCTGTGAGTGGCAGTGGCAGTGGCAGCCGCAGTGGCCGTGACGGGTGCCGGACGTGGCGCGCGGACGAGAAACAGGCCCAGCAGGCCGCCGGCGAGGAGCGCTGCCGAGACCAGCAGCAGGGCGTAGTCATAGCTTTGCGTGGCGTCCTTGATCCAGCCCATGACAGGCGGCAGACCCAGGCCGGCGATGTTGGCGATGGAGTTGATCAGTGCGATGGACGCCGCCGCGGCGGCGCCCGACAGGTACTCGGTCGTAGTCGCCCAGAACACCGGCGTGGCGGCCCAGTTCAGTCCCACTGCGACCACCAGCAAGGCGTACGCCAGCCATGGGTTGCTCGTGGCCACGGCCAGCGCCAGCAGAATACCGGCGGCCATCAACGGCAACGCCAGGTGCCAGCCGCGCTCGCCTTTGCGGTCGGAATGAGTGCCATTGAAATACATGAACACACAGGCGAACAGGAAGGGCAGCGCCGACAGCACACTGACGGTGAATGATTCCTGCCCGGACACCGATTTGACGATCAGCGGCAGGAACAGCGTGATGCCGATGGTGCCGAACGCCTGCAACAGCCAGAACAGGCTCAGCAGCCAGACCTGCGGGCTGCGGAAGGCGGTTTGCCAGGCCGCGTGGTGGGAGATCGGCGAGTTGGCTTGCTCCGCGGCAATGGTGCGGCTCAGCCAGTCTTTCTGGTCGGCGTGCAGCCAGTGGGTGGTCTGGGGCGAGTCAGGCAGGTAGCGCAACACCACGATCCCGAGGATCACCGCTGGCAGGCCCTCCAGCAGGAACAGCCAGCGCCAGCCGCTGACGCCGAAATACCCGTCCAGGTGCAAAAACGCGCCAGACAGCGGCAGGCCGATCACCGACGCAAGCGCGGCGCCGATGTAGAAAAACGACATGGCCTTGGCCCGATCGGTCTTGGGGTACCACTGCGACAGGTAATAAATGATCCCCGGCGTAAAACCGGCCTCGGCCGCGCCCAGCAGCAGGCGCATGCCGTACAGCTGATTCGCGCTCTGCACGAAGGCCATGCCCGCGGCGACGATGCCCCAGGTGATCATGATCCGCGCGATCCAGCGCCGCGCGCCGACCCGCGTGAGAATCACGCTGCTGGGGACCTCAAGCAGGATGTAGGTCAGAAAGAACAGGCCCACGCCGATGCCATACATGCGAGCGGTCAGGCCCAACTCGGCATTCATCTGCAACGCGGCGACGGAAATGTTCGATTTATCGATGTACGCGACCATGTACAGCAGCATCAGGAAGGGGATCAACTTGAGGTTGAGGCGCTTCATGGTGCTGGCGTGCAGGCCCGAATCCAGAGATGGCTGGGGCATGGGAGTTCCTGTTGTTTTTATAAGGAGCTATGGGGATCAAGGAAGTCCCACCTTAGACGACATATCGAGTTACCTCAATATGTGATTCGTCGTCCCATATATCGGGATTAAATCGCCGTTCATGACGAGCGCTGTTTTCCTTCGGCTGGGCACCTCGTATCGAGTGAATGCTCGGCCTTTGGTCACAAGTCGGCGGACCAAAGGGCCGAAGGGTGGAACGTTGCACCTGATCCCGCCCGTGGCGCAGACTCCGCGCACATTTCCGGAGCGCTCCCCATGACGATGGCCAAACCTGATTTCACCACCCAACTGCTCATCGATGCCGGCATCGGCGCCGGGATGCGCGTGCTGGACGTGGGTTGCGGAACAGGGGATGTGGCGTTTCTGCTGAGTCAGCGGGTAGGCGAAACAGGTGAAGTCGTGGGGATCGATCACGATGAGGCGGCGCTGGCCATGGCGCGCAATCGGGCGGGTGAGGGGCGCCACGCGTTGCCGACATTTGTGCAGAGCGGGCTGCTCGACGTGCCGGCATCGCTGGGGACGTTCGACGCCATTGTCGGCCGCCGCGTGCTCATGTATCAGCCCGATACCGTGGCGGCAGCGACGGCGCTCGCCCGGCTGCTTCGGCCCGTGGGCGTCATGGTGTTTCAGGAGCACGACACGACCATGGCCCCGGCCAGCGTCGACGACTTCGCCCTGCACCGCAGAGCACAGGGCTGGCTGCGCGAGATGATCGCGCGCGAAGGCGCCGACTTGCATATCGGCTTCCATCTACACGGCATTCTTGCCAGGGCCGGGCTGGTTGTGGAATCCGTGCGCGCCGAATGCATCGTGCAGACGCCCGCCCAGCCCTACGCCCTGGGCTACATTGTGCGGGCGTGCCTGCCGCGGATCATCACCCTGGGCGTGGCGACTGCTAACGAGGTCGACATCGACAGCCTGCAGCATCGCCTCGATGAAGAGCGCGCACAGTCGGAGGGGATTTACATCGGCGACGTGATGTTTGGCGCCTGGGCGCGCAAGCCCGGCCACTGAATCGTGCCGGAACCCTGTCGCTTGCTTCGGCCCGGGTCAGCTCGTCGCTACCCAAGGCGCTCCTGAGTCAAAAAACGGCCTGGATGGTCCGCAGCGGGCAGATGACATGCGTCGTAACGGCCCAACAATCTGTAGCGGTTCAGCGCGATCCTGTCGTAAAGCCAGTCCCGAAGAACCCTCGGGAAAATCCGCGCCATGAGCAGCCAGTGCCATCGCGCGGGCAGGTGGGCGAGGATTTTGAACATTGCGTCCGAGCGTACGTAGAAGCGCTCGTTCTCCACCAGCACCAGGGT
Organism: Pseudomonas sp.; assembly: GCF_036387035.1. Taxonomy (GTDB): domain Bacteria; phylum Pseudomonadota; class Gammaproteobacteria; order Pseudomonadales; family Pseudomonadaceae; genus Aquipseudomonas. The sequence goes on from NZ_DASVUM010000079.1 coordinate 37,379, forward strand.
GTTGAATTGGTCTTGGGGCAATCCCGCCCATTTCAGCAGGGCCTGGCCCTCAGGCGACTGCACGGCTGCCAGCGTCAGGCGGTGCTCACGGTCCTGACGGATGATGAACGTCGCCCAGCCATTGCACAGTTTGCAGGTGCCGTCGAACAACACGACGGCCCGGCCCGTGGCCAGGCCGGAGCTGCCAGCGGGTCTCATGCGAAGCCCGTCACCGCGTGGGGAACATAAGGCGCTTCCAACCGTTTCACCTCGTCATCGCTGAGCACCAGATCCAGCGCCGCGATTGCATCGTCCAGATGGTGCGGCTTTGAAGCCCCGACAATCGGTGCCGACACGCCACGCTGGGCCAACACCCACGCCAGCGCGACTTGTGCCATGGGCACGCCGCGCTCACCGGCAATCTGTTCCACCACGTCGATGACGCGGCCATCTTCGGCTTCCGTGGCCTCGTAAAACGACTGGCCGGAAATGTCGGTCTTGGTGCGCTCGGTCTGCTGACCGTGGGGCCGGGTAAGTCTGCCACGGGCCATCGGGCTCCACGGCATCAGGCCGACGCCCTGATCCAGGCACAGCGGGATCATTTCGCGCTGTTCTTCGCGGTACACCAGGTTGAGGTAGTTCTGCATCGACACGAAGCGGCTCCAGCCACGGGAGGCCGCGACCTGCTGCGCCTTGGCGAACTGCCAGGCGAACATCGAAGACGCGCCGATGTAGCGCGCCTTGCCGGCTCGAACCACGTCATTCAGCGCTTCCATGGTTTCTTCGATGGGGGTGTGATAATCCCAGCGATGAATCTGGTACAGGTCGACGTAATCGGTGCCCAGGCGGGTCAGGCTGGCGTCGATATTGGCCATGATGGATTTTCTCGACAGCCCCTGTTCGTTAGGGCGCGTTGAGCCTTCCCACATATTGGCCGGGAAAAACACCTTGGTCGCAATGACCGTTTCTTCGCGGCGGGTGAACTCCTTCAGCAGCTTGCCGACGATGATTTCCGAGGTGCCCGCCGAGTAACTGTTGGCGGTGTCGAAGAAGTTGATGCCTTGCTCGACGGCGTGCCGGATGATCGGCCGGCTGGCTTCCTCGCCCAGCGTCCAGGGGTGCGTACCGGCGTCCGGTTCGCCAAACGTCATGCACCCCAGGCACAGCCTCGACACGTCCAGCCCCGTTGAACCCAGTTTCACGAACTTCATGCAGTCACCTCCGAATGTATTGATGCCCGAACCAGCACCTTAATCGTGCGATTCCTCTCGTCCGATTAAGTTCTGAATTGCATCGCCAGACCGTTCAGGCCGACCGCCAGTTGCGACAGCTCGCCACTCGCCGCCGAGGTCTGATGGGCGCCGGCGGATGTCTGCAGCGACAGGTCGCGGATGCTGGTCAGGTTGCGATCGACTTCCCGCGCAACCTGGGCCTGTTCTTCGGTGGCGGTGGCGATGCTGACGTTGCGCTCGTTGATCAGCACGATGGCGGCCTGGATGTCCGCAAGGGCACGACCGGCAGCACCGGCGACGTCCAGACTGACCCGCGCGCGTTCGCTGCTCTGGCCCATGGCCGTGACTGCCTTTTGCGTGCCGCCCTGAATCGAGGCGATCATTTTCTCGATTTCGGCCGTGGACTGCTGGGTGCGGTGCGCCAGGGCGCGCACTTCGTCGGCCACCACTGCGAAACCGCGTCCGGCTTCACCGGCACGCGCGGCTTCAATGGCCGCGTTGAGGGCGAGCAGGTTGGTCTGGTCGGCAATGCCGCGAATCACGTCCAGCACGCCGCTGATGCTCTGCACCTGGCCGGCCAGCCCGTTGATCTCAACGGCGGTGGCGCCCACCGATTCGTGCAGTTCGTTGATGGCCGAGAGGGTTTCGCTGACCCGCAAGCGGCCCTGTTCCGCCGAGTCGCTGGAATTTCGCGCAGCGGTGGAGGCCAGCGAGGCGTTGTGCGCGACTTCTTCGACCGCTGCGCTCATTTGATTGATCGCGGTGGCCGCTTGATTGATCTCATCGTTCTGACGCTGAACCCCGCGCAAGGATTCTTCGGTCACGGCGCTCATTTCTTCGGAGGTCGAGGCCAGCTGACTGGACGAATGACCCAGCTCCGAGAGCGTGCGACGCAGGTTCTGTTGCATCACTGACAGCGCTTGCAGCAGACGACCCGGTTCATCGGAGCCGTCCACCTGAATCGGCTTGCTCAGGTCGTTGCCTGCGATGTTTTCAGCCACGGCCAAGGCTTTGGCGATAGGGGCGACCAGGCTGCGGGTGAACAGCGCGGCGAGGGCGAACGTAGCAATGAGGGCAAGCACGATGGCGGCGATGATGACGTCTCGCGCCTGTTCGTAGCTTTCCTGCGCAGCGACATTCGAGGCCTGCATCTTCCCATTGGCCAGTTGGGCGATGGTGGCGATGTCTTGCGCCAGCGTTTCCGCCGCGCGGGTTTGTTCACCGGAGGGCTCGGTCAGTGCGGCGATGACGTCGTCACGCTTCTGCGTCACGGCGTCCAGAAAGCGTGCATGCACGGCGAGGTAGGCCTGCATGTCACGGGCCATCTCGGCGTAGGCATTCAGCCCGCGCTCGGTAACGAGCAGCGGTTTCAGACCCTGCACGTTTTTCTCGAGGTCGGCGCGGCCCTGACTGACGCGCTTCATGGCTGCCTCGTTGCTGGCGGCACTCTGTGCGGCGCGCAGGCTGGTGTTGCCGAGGCGGATGGTCAGCAGGTCGTTTTTGATGTTGGCGATGGTGAGGAGGGTGGGCAGCACATTGTCCTGCAGCGCGTCCCGGGCGTCTTTGAGCTTTGACGATTGAAGCAGCGAGAACAGGCCGACAGCCGAGATCAGTAAGGCAAAAAAGCCGAAACAGATCAGCGAACGGGGGGCGATGTTGAGGCGTCTGAGGGTCATGTCGGGGCTGTCCATAGAAAGAGGGGATCAGCGGGGTATCGACCTGAACCGGTTCAGCTTGATGGCGGATTGCCTCTTTTTTGGCGGATATGCACTGTTGCCCTGATTCCTTTGCGTGGGACCCGGTTGCCAGCGCATTCAAGCGATGGCAACCGCAGGGTTTTCAGCCTTGGGGCGCACCCGCCGCCACCATGGCGCGCCAGGTCTGAATGCTCGGACGCTCGTTCATTCGTGCGTGCCACGCCAGCAGCGCTTCGCAATCGGCCGGCACCTCAAGCTCCACCAACGAGGCGAAAATCATGCCGCCGAAGACAGCGATGTCGGCCATGGAAAAAGCCTCGCCGGCCACGAAGGGCTGCGTTTTCAGCACGCTGTCGAAATAACGCATGCCGCGCACCGCCTTGTCGCGCATCCGGTTGCCCCATTCGGCGTTCTGGTACAGCTCGACGTCAGGGCCCAGGCCCGGGGTGCCGTGATGGAAGTACACGCTGACCGCATCGAGAAACTCGATCTCGGCGCGCTTGGTCATCATCTGGATGCGGCCCTTCTCCAGCGGCGTTGCGCCGGTGAGGTCGGGACTGCCCACCAGCACGTCAAGGTATTGGGTGATGGCGGTACATTCGGCAAGCAGGGTGCCGTCGTTCAGCTCCAGCACGGGCAGCGTGCCGGAGTAGTTGATGTCCAGAAAGGCCGGTTGCTTGTGCTCGCCTTTCCACAGGTTCACCGAAACGAATTCGATGCGCGGCAGCAGATTCTTCTCTGCCAGCGCGATACGGACCCGGGCGGGGTATGGCCCGTTGAACCAGTCGTGGATTTTCATCATGGGAATGCCGGCGTTTTCGGTGTTATCGGAATGCAGTGTAGAAGAGTTCATAGTGTGTCTGCCTGTCAGTTGGTAGGCAAACTTTGATCTTGATTCGGTGGCCTGTCAACCCCTGCCTGTCAGTTGGCAGGTAAATAAAATTCGGCGTATCATGCGATCCATTCACAGGACTAGCGAGGAATTCAACGTGAGCGTCAATGCGCGCGAGGCCATTCTGGCCGCTGCGAAAACTGCCGCGCAACTGCACGGGTACAGCGGCATCAACTTCCGAAGCATCGGGGAAACGGTGGGCATCAAGAACGCCAGCATCTACTACCACTTCCCGAGCAAGGCCGAGCTGGGCGCTGCCGTGGCGGCGCGTTACTGGCAGGACACCGCCAAGGTGCTCGACGCCATCCGCGAGGCGAACCCCGATCCGCTGCGCTGCCTGGCGTTGTACCCGTCGATCTTTCGCACCTCGCTCGAGGACGGCAATCGGCTTTGTCTGTCCAGCTTCATGGCCGCTGAACACGAGGACCTCCCGGAAGAAATCCGCCACGAGGTTAAAGCCTATGCGAACGCCAGCGTGGCGTGGCTGGCCGACAGGTTGATGGAGGCCGGATGGGGCAGCGCAGAGCAGTGCGAACGGCGCGCGCTGTCGATTTACACTGCAGTGGCCGGCGCGCAATTGATCGCCCGGACCCGATCCGATCTTTCCCTGTTCGACGCGCTGATTCAGGACTATCGCGACGCCGGGCTGATTCCCGGCTAAGACCGGTGCCGCTGACACCCCGCAGTGCTGGTGGGACCGGCTGCAACCGGGAAAAGCAGACGGGTAAAACGCTGCCGTGTGAGGGGCAAAGGCATGCCCGCTCGCCAACGCGTGTATTCTTCTGCCCGCCCCCTGAGCGAGAACGTCCCATGCTGCACAAGAACCTCATCCGTCGCCTGGACCTGATCACCCTCAAGCTGTTCGTGGCCGTGTACGAAGAAGGCACCCTGACCCGCGCGGCGGCGCGCGAGGCGATCGCCATGTCAGCGGCGAGCAAGCGGCTGATGGAGCTCGAAGAGGTGCTGGGCATCGGACTGTTCGTGCGCAATGCCAAGGGGATGCGGTTGACGGCGGCGGGCGAGACCCTGCTGCACCATGCCCGGCGCATGCTTTCGGATCTGGAAAAAATGGGCCTGGAACTCGACGAGCATCTTCAGGGAATGCGCGGCTACGTGCGCATGCTGGCCAACCTCTCGGCCATCATTCAGTTTTTGCCCGAAGACCTCCACGACTTTGTCGCCAGCCATGAGCTGGTCAAGGTCGATCTGGAGGAGCGGCCCAGCAACGGGGTGGTGCAGGGACTGGTCGACGGCGTCGCCGACATCGGCATCTGTTCCGAAGACACTGATCTGCAGGGCCTGCACAGCGCACCGTATCGCCGCGATGAGTTGGTCGTGGTGATGCGTCACGACCACCCCCTCGCCGCGCTGCAGCAGGTGGCCTTCGAAGACACCCTCGGCAGCGACTACATCGGCCTGCACGCCGCCAGCTCCATCAACATGCGCACCCAGAACGCTGCGCGCGCCCATGGCCGCCCGTTGCGGGTGCGCATCCATGTGCCGGGCTTCGACGCCATGTGCCGGATGGTTCAGGCCGACATGGGCATCGGCGTGCTGCCACGCAAGGCGTTCGATCTGCTCGGACCGTCGCTGGGGCTCAAGGCGGTGGGTTTGAGCGATGCATGGGCGCGGCGCACGCTGATTCTGGTGGTGCGCGACACGGCGGCGCTGTCGCCGGTGAACCAGCTGCTGTTCGAGCATTTGCAGAAGCGCGACGACTGAGCCTTCGCGTTTCGCGAAGGGTCGTTGCCAACTGACGGCTGGATTTGCTCAGCCGCGGTCCTCTAGTCTCGGGTACAAATTCCAAGAAAGACTCGAGGTAACCGCTATGACAGGCCCCCTTCAAGGCGTGCGCGTCATCGAAATCGGCACGCTGATCGCCGCTCCCTTCGCCGCCCGCCTGATGGGCGAATTCGGCGCCGAGGTGATCAAAATCGAAGCCATGGGCCAGGGTGACCCGCTTCGCAAATGGCGAAAGCTGCACGAAGGCACTTCGCTGTGGTGGTACCTGCAGTCGCGCAACAAGAAATCCCTCTCGCTGAACCTCAAGTCCCCCGAAGGCATCGACATCGTCAAACGTCTGGCTGAAAGCGCTGACGTGCTGATCGAAAACCTGCGCCCCGGCGCGCTGGAAAAGCTGGGCCTGGGTTGGGACGTCCTGCATGCACTCAACCCCAAACTCACCCTGGTGCGCATTTCCGGCTACGGCCAGTCCGGGCCCTATCGTGATCGCCCCGGTTTCGGCGCCATCGGGGAAGCCATGGGCGGCATTCGCTACACCACCGGCACACCGGGTTCGCCGCCGGCGCGGGTGGGGGTCAGCCTGGGGGATTCGCTGGCCTCGATGCACGCAGTGATGGGCGCGCTGATGTCGCTGTTGCGGGTCAAGACCGGCCAGGGCGACGGCCAGGTGGTGGATGTGTCCCTGGCCGAAAGCGTGTTCAACGTCATGGAAAGCCTGGTGCCGGAATACGACATGCTGGGCCATGTCCGCGAGCGCAGTGGCGGTGCGCTGCCGGGCATTGCGCCTTCCAATACGTACCCTACAGCTGACGGTGCCTATGTGGTAATCGCCGGCAACAGCGACCCGATTTTCAAGCGCCTGATGCAGGCCATCGGCCGGCCTGATCTGGGTGAGAACCCGGAGTTCGCTCACAACGACGGCCGCGCCGCGCAGAGCGACAGGCTCGACGGCGCGATCAGTGCCTGGTCGTCCGCCTTGCCCATCGACGCCGTGCTCAAGGCGTTGGAGCAGGCCGAGGTGCCGGCGGGGCGCATCTATAACGTTGCCGACATCGTTGCCGACCCTCACTACCAGGCGCGGGACATGATTCTCGATGCCGAACTGCCGGGCGGGGCCATGGTGAAGATGCCGGGCATCGTTCCCAAGCTCTCCGAAACCCCCGGCTCGGTGAACTGGCAAGGCCCTGCGCTGGGCCAGCACACCGACAGCGTGCTCGGCGAACTGGGCATCAGCGCCGCCGATATTGCGCAGCTCAAGCACAGCGGGGTGGTGCAATGATTACCGACTTTTCCGAGCGCCTTATCGTGCAGGAAGTGTCGCCGCGCGACGGCTTGCAGATCGAGCCGACGTGGGTGGCGACCGCTGACAAGATCGCCCTGATCGATCAGCTTTCTCTCGCCGGTTTCAGCCGCATCGAAGCCGGTTCTTTTGTTTCGCCCAAAGCCATCCCGGCGTTGCGTGACGGCGACGAGGTGTTTCGTGGTATCCGTCGCCAGTCTGGCGTGACCTACGTAGCCTTGATCCCCAACCTGCGCGGTGCCCAGCGGGCCCTCGAGGCGGGCGCCGATGAGCTGAACCTGGTGATGTCCGCCAGCCAGACCCACAATCTGGCGAACATGCGCATGCGTTGCGAGCAGTCCCTGGCAGCGTTCGCCGACGTGGTCGCACTGGCCTCGGGCACCGGCCTGAGCTTGAACGGTTCCATTGCCACCACCTTCGGCTGTCCGTTCGAGGGGCGTATCGATGAAGACCGCGTGCTGGCAATAGTTGACGCCTATCTGGCGCTGGGCATGCACGGCATTACCCTGGCCGACACCACCGGTATGGCCAATCCGCGTCAGGTATATGGCCTGGTACAGCGCGTGCTGACGCGCATCCCGGCCTCGGCCCTGACCCTGCATTTTCACAACACCCGCGGCCTGGGCCTGAGCAACGTGCTGGCGGCTTATGAAGCCGGGGCGCGCCGGTTCGATGCTTCGCTGGGCGGCCTGGGTGGATGCCCGTTTGCGCCGGGTGCGTCGGGCAATATCTGCACCGAAGACCTGGTGAACCTGTGCGAGGAAATGGGCCTACCCACGGGCATCGACTTGCCGCATCTGCTCACCCTGTCGCGCGGCTTGCCAGCGCTGTTGGGCCATGAAATGCCGGGGCAGGTGGCCAAGGCAGGCCGCAACAGCCACCTGCACCCGGCGCCGCAGAACTTGCCCGCCTGACGCCCGGCCGGGGCCAGTCCCCGGTTTCTCCCACGCGCGCGCACGCCTCGCTGCGCGCGCGTCCAGACAACAAAAACAATAGGGCTCTCTCAGGGAGCCCATCTGGAGTATTGCAATGACCGTCTCTGTTCTGACTTCGAACAGCAGCCTCGCTGAGGTTGCGACCGCCGAAAAGGCCCTGATCCGCAAGGTCGCCTGGCGCTTGATGCCGTTGATCATGGTCTGCTACCTGTTCGCGTTTTTCGATCGCATCAACATCAGCTTTGCCAAGTTTCAGCTGCAAACCGACCTGAGCCTGAGCGACACGGCTTATGGCCTGGGCGCGAGCCTGTTCGTCATCGGCTATGTGCTGTTCGAAGTGCCGAGCAACATCATGCTGTACAAGGTCGGTGCGCGGCGCTGGATTGCCCGGATCATGATGTCCTGGGGCGTCGCCACGGCGCTGATGGTCTTCGTCACGGCCGAGTGGCAGTTCTATGTGCTGCGTTTCATCATCGGTGCCATGGAAGCGGGTTTCGCGCCGGGCGTGCTGTTTTACCTGACGCTGTGGTTTCCGCAGACCTACCGGGGCCGCATCACCTCGATCCTGTTTCTGGCGTCGGCCTTCGCCGGGCTGCTGGGCGCACCGATCTCGGGGCTGGTGCTCGGTCACATGGACGGCGTCATGCAGCTGCGCGGCTGGCACTGGCTGTTTCTGCTGGGCGGCCTGCCGTGCATTGCGTTGGGGTTCGCCGTGCTGAAGATCCTCAAGGATCGGGTCGCCGATGCTCACTGGCTGACCGATGAGGAAAAAACCTATCTGGCCAGCCGCATCGCCCACCATGAGCCCAACAAGCACGGCGGCTCGCTGCTGACGGCGCTGAAGATGCCCGGCTTCCTCATGCTCGGTTTTATCTACTTCCTGATTCAGGTGGCGTCCTATGGCTTGAACTTCTGGGCGCCGCAGCTGATTCGCAGCGCCGGGGTGCAAAGCCCTGTGATCATCGGGCTGCTCACCGCCATTCCGTATATCTTTGGCGCCATCAGCATGATTGTGGTGGGACGCCTGTCCGACGCCAGCGGCGAACGCCGCAAATTCGTCTGCGGGTTGATGGTGTTGGGGGCCATTGGCTTCTTCAGCGCCGGTTTCTTTGCCCAGCACACCAGCCTGCTGATCGTTTCGCTGGCAATGCTCGGCGGCGGGATTGTCGCCTCGATTCCGGCCTTCTGGACCCTGCCGCCCAAGCTGTTGGCGGGCGCAGGTGCCGGCGCTGCGGGCGGCATCGCGCTGATCAACACGCTGGGGCAGTTCGGCGGCATCGTCAGCCCGGTCATGGTCGGCGGTATCAAGGACCTCACTGGCAGCACGACGCCGGCGCTGTATGTGATCGGCGTCAGCAGCCTGGTCGCGGCGGCTCTGCTACTGTGGGCCTTGCCACAGAAGTTGCGAACGCTGGACAAGCACGAACAGTAAGGGTTTTGCCTCGGGGCTGACGGACGTCGGCCCACTTGCCCGCGGAGACACGCAATGATTGATCACCTTGACCATCTGGTCCTGACCACCGTCGACGTGGAGGCCTGCAAGGATTTTTACGTGCGCGTCATGGGCATGCAGCTGGAAACCTTCGGCAGAGGTCGGCTGGCGTTTCGCTTTGGCAACCAGAAGATCAACGTGCACCAGCGCGGTCACGAGTTCGAACCCAAGGCGCATTTGCCGGTGCCGGGCGCGCTGGACCTGTGCTTCATCGCCAGCGAGCGCCTCGACGCGATGATAGCGCATTTGCAGGCGCAGGCCTGGCCAATCGTCGAAGGCCCGGTCCAGCGCACCGGGGCCACAGGGCCGATTCGCTCGGTTTACGTGCGCGATCCTGATCTGAACCTGATCGAAATTTCCGAGCTGACAGGCTGAAGGAGCCGGCTTGAGCTGGCGAACGCCTAAATCAATCAGCAATGGCGACTGACACCCTGAAGCTGGAGGAACCGGCTTGCTGGCGGACGCGTTCCGTCAATTGCATGGAGCGCGGCTGACACACCGCATTCGCCAGCAAGCCGGCTCCCACAGTGGCCCTCGGCAGTGCGGAAAATCAGCAGCTGACGCACAATTTGTAGCCCGCTTGCTCAGTGAATCTCGGCAGTGCCGAAAATCAGCGGCTGGCGCAAAATTTGTAGGAGCCGGCTTGCTGGCGAACGCGTCGGGTCAGTCACGAAAAGGGCGGCTGACACACTGCATTCGCCAGCAAGCCGGCTCCCACAGTGGATCTCGGCACTGCCCAAATCAGCGGCTGACGCAAAATTTGTTGCCGGCCTGCTCAGTGGATCTGTGGCATTGCCCAAATCAGCGGCTGACGCAAAATTTGTTGTCGGCTTGCTCAATGGATCTCGGCACTGCCCAAAATCAGAGGCTGACGCAAAATTTGTAGCCGCCGGCTTGCTGGCGAACGCGGCGGGTCAGTCGTGAAAAGGGCGGCTGACACACCGCATTCGCCAGCAAGCCGGCTCCCACAGTGAATCTCGGCAGTGTCGAAAATCAGAGACGGACGCAAAATTTGTGGTCGGCTTGCTCAGTGGATCTCGGGTGTGTCGAAAATCAGCGGCTGGCGCACAAATTGTAGCCGCTTGCTAAGCGGATCTCGGCAGTGCCCAAAATCAGCGGCTGGCGCAAAATTTGTAGGAGCAACAGCTTGCTGTCGAACGCGTCGGGTCAGCCATGAAAAGGGCGGCTGACACACTGCATTCGCCAGCAAGCCGGCTCCTACGATATTTGCGCGGGGCGTCGATTTAGCGGCGGGGCAAGTGACGCCTTCCCGGCTGAAGCCGGTCCCACTGGGTGTACCGCCTTGTCCCGGTACCACCGGCAATTCCCGACTAACGCCAGTCCCGGGGGGATCTCAGCCCTTGGGCTCTTTGGTCCCCAGCACATCGCGGATGCTGTCCACCACGTTGCTGTCTTTGATGACGTCGTTGAGCCAGCCTTCAAGCGGCATGTTGCCCCATTTGATGGCGCGTTCGATCAGGTACGGCACCGGGCTTTGCGGCTCGGTCTGTTTGAAGAACTGGGCGACGCCCGCCAGCATCGTGAAGGCTTCGTCACGGGTCAGCGGGGTGGTGCGCAGGGGCGCCGACGCGGTGTCTTTCACGGTGATGGTCATG
>NZ_DASVUM010000080.1:0-10236 GCF_036387035.1 Pseudomonas sp.
ATAAAAAAAGCCACCGCACTGACGTGGGGTGGCTAAAAGTCTTACCAAAGGAATGATGAAGCGGAGCATGATTCGACGGCCCAATGCTGCGGAGTCATTGGGCCAAAGATTCGTGTTCTTCATCGCCGACGACGGTAACACCGGCGTGAAGTTTTCGACTATTACGAAGATTGATAGTGACTATCAAGGCTCGTTTGAAATCCCGACGGTCGGACAGTGTTACAAGATTTCGGCCTTCACGCGCGTGGGCTACCCTAGACCCAATGTGCGGTAACAATAATCAATGTGGCCGCTCAGTGTGACCAATGAATGTGGCCGTGCCTGGGCGATGTCCAGGCGATGTAGTTCGACCTTGCTTCCATCTGCCGCAACGCTCGTTCCAGCGCGGACACTTCGTTTGAACTTGAAAGAGTTGTCTGTATCCAAGGGGCGCTCGCGCTGGGCCTTAATCGAAACAGGGGACAATAATGACTTTCGTGAAATGGAATCTGATGACGCTGGCGGTTTCGCTGGGTGTCAGTCAATTGGCAACGGCAGGCGTTGTCAGTGATCAATCGGAGGCCAAAGGCTTCGTCGATGACAGCAGTCTGACCGTTCACCTGAAAAATTATTATTTCAACCGCGACAACAAGAACAGCAAGGACGACAGCAAGGACTGGACCCAGGGTGTGCTGGGGAATTTCAGTTCCGGCTTTACCCAGGGCACGGTGGGTTTTGGCGTAGACGCCTACGGTTACTGGGGCGTGAAGCTTGACGGTGGCGGCGGCACCACTGGCACCGGCAACTTGCCGGTGGACCGGCACGGCGACCCGCAGGATGAATACGGCACGGCGGGCGGCGCGTTGAAAATGCGCATTTCCAAGACCGAGTTGCGCTACGGCAACCTTCAGCCCCAGGCGCCGGTGTTCGCGGCGGGTGGCTCGCGTTTGTTCCCGCAAACTGCCACCGGTTTCAATGTGCTGAGCAGTGATATCGCCAACCTGGAACTGGACGGGGGTCACTTCACCGGCAGCAACGGCCCGGTCACCACCAACAACGACCACGGCATCTGGGCCGCGTACGCCAACGTTGAAGCCAGCAGCATCGATTACGCCGGCGGTAAATACGCCATCACCGATAATCTGTCGGTCAGCCTGTACGGCTCGGACCTCAAGGACGTCTGGCATCAGTACTACGGCAATGCCAATTACACGCTGCCGCTGTCGAATGAACAGTCGTTGAACCTGGACTTCAATATCTACCGCACCAACGACAGCGGTGCCGCCAAAGCCGGCGATATCAGCAACACCACGTGGTCGCTGGCCGCTGCATATTCATTCCTGACAGCGCATACGCTGACCCTGGCCTATCAGAAAGTGCATGGCGACACGCCGTTCGACTACGTGGCCTTTGGTAATAACGGCGCGGGTGACACCGGGGATTCGATACTGCTGGCCAACTCGGTTCAGTATTCCGACTTCAACGGCCCGGGCGAAAAGTCCTGGCAGGCGCGTTATGACCTGAACATGGCAAGTTACGGGGCGCCAGGATTGAGTTTCATGGTTCGTTATATCCACGGTGATGACATCGACGGTTCCCACATCCCGTCGAACAGCACCTACACGGGGTATGGCGATGACGGTGACCACCACGAGACCAACCTGGAAGCGAAATATGTTGTGCAGTCCGGTCCGGCCAAGGACTTGGCCTTGCGCATGCGTCAGGCCTGGCACACGGCCAATGGTGATCAGCCGGACGGTGACGTGAAGGAGTTTCGTCTGATTGCGGATTACCCGATCAATATTTTCTGATCGGCTGGCGGGTGATTAGAAGCTCCGCTGTAGAAAAAAGCCAGGCCCTCCGAGAGGAGGCCTGGCTTTTTTTTGGTTTTATCATTGGCCGAGATATGTATCAGCAGGGCGGGCCTCTTCCCGGCTAAAGCCGGTCCCACAAAGTGCATGCCGCTGCTTTCAGTGGGACCGGCCTCAACCGAGAAGCAACGGCGTGCGCATCGTGGGACCGGCTTTAGCCGGGAAGAGGCCGGTACGTACAACACACCTCTCAGTGCCGGTCAGTAAGGCTTGTGATCCCCGCGAATCGAAAAATTCGCCATGTGCTCCAGCCCCTTGATCAACCCCGAATGGTCCCAGCCACTGCCGCCCAGCGCTGCGCAGGTGCTGAACACTTGCTGAGCGTTCGCCGTGTTGGGCAGGTTCAATCCCAGCTCGCGGGCACCTTCGAGGGCCAGGTTCAGGTCCTTCTGGTGCAGCGCGATCCTGAAACCGGGATTGAACGTCCCTTTGATCATCCGCTCGCCATGCACCTCGAGAATCTTCGACGAGGCGAAGCCACCCATCAACGCTTCGCGCACCTTGGCCGGGTCGGCGCCGTTCTTCGAAGCGAACAGCAAGGCCTCGGCCACGGCCTGGATATTCAGCGCAACGATGATCTGATTCGCGACCTTGGCGGTCTGGCCGTCACCGTTGCCTCCGACCAGGGTGATGTTCTTGCCCATGGCCTGGAACAGGGGCAGGGCGCGGTCGAACGTGGCCTCTTCGCCGCCGACCATGATGCTCAGCGTGGCGGCCCTCGCGCCGACTTCACCGCCCGACACCGGTGCGTCGAGGTAGTGGGCGCCGGTGGCAATGATTTTCTCGGCGAAGGCTTTCGTCGCTGAAGGAGAAATCGAGCTCATGTCGATCACTACTTTGCCGGCACCGGTGCCCTCGCTCAGCCCGTTTTCACCGAACAGCACCTCGTTCACCTGCGGCGTGTCCGGCAGCATGACGATGACGAATTCCGCCTCTTGCGCCACTTCCCGCGGGTTGGCCAGCACCATCGCACCGCCGTCCACCAGTGACGCGGGCGGGGCGCTGAAATGCCGGGAAAGAATCAATTGATGACCTGCTTTTTGCAGGTTTTCTGCCATGGGCAGGCCCATGATGCCGGTGCCGATAAAGCCGATGTTAGCCATGAGATTTTTTCCCTTGTTTGGAGGAGGCAGACGGGTTGCGTACATGCCTCAATATTTCTCCCCGTAGGCGTGAGCTTGCCCGCGATTGCGATTCATCAGCCAGCGCATCGTCGACAGCCCACCGCAATCGCGAGCAAGCTCACTCCTACAAGAATCGGTATCAGATCAGGTTGTGCGCCTTCAACCACTCAAGCCCCGCTTCGGTGGTGGTCAGCGGTTTGTATTCACAGCCGATCCAGCCGCGATAACCCAGCCGGTCAAGGTGCTTGAACAGAAAACCGTAGTTGATTTCGCCGGTGCCCGGCTCATGCCGCCCGGGGTTGTCCGCCAGTTGCACATGACGGATCGCCGGCAGGTGCGTTTCAAGGGTGCGGGCGAGGTCGCCTTCCATGATTTGCATGTGGTAGATGTCGTATTGCAGCGACAGGTTGGGGCTGCCGACTTGCTCGCGAATCGCCAGCGCCTGGGCGGTGGTGTTCAGGTAGAAGCCCGGAATATCCAGGGTGTTGATCATTTCCATGACCAGATCAATGCCCTGGGTTTGCAGGCGGTCGGCGGCGTATTTGAGGTTGTCGACGAAGGTTTTCTCGATCAGCCCGTCGTCGAAGCCTGGAGGCTTGATGCCTGCCAGGCAGTTGATCCGGGTGTTGCCGAGGACTTTGGCGTAGGCGATGGCCAAGTCCACGTCGGCGTAGAACTCTTCAACCCGATCCGGGTGGCAGGCGATCCCGCGTTCGCCTTTGGCCCAGTCGCCCGCTGGCAGATTGAACAGCACTTGGGTAAGGCGGTTGCGGTCCAGCTCGGCCTTGATCTGCGCAGAGCTGAAGTCATACGGGAACAGGTATTCGACGCCGCTGAAACCGGCGTTGGCGGCGGCTTCGAAACGCTGCAGAAAATCCAGCTCAGTGAACAGCATCGACAGGTTGGCGCATAAACGGGGCATGGCGTACTCCTTGTTCGTGTTCGAGATGACCGAGGTGATCAGTCCAAAAGGCTGATGGCGGTCGGGGCGTCGGCGCGGTGTTCGGCCAGGGATTCGAATTCGTTGATGGCGTTGATCTCGGTGCCCATCGCAATGTTGGTGACGCGCTCCAGAATGATCTCCACCACCACCGGCACGCGGTACTGCTGCATCAGGCTTGTCGCTTCGGCGAAGGCGGCCTGCAGGTGGGCGGGATCAAGGACGCGAATCGCTTTGCACCCGAGCCCCTCGGCCACCGCGACATGATCGACCCCATAGCCTTCCAGCTCAGGCGCATTGATGTTGTCGAACGCCAGCTGCACGCAGTAATCGATGTCGAAATTGCGCTGGGCCTGACGGATGAGGCCCAGGTAGGAATTGTTCACCACCACGTGGAGGTACGGCAGCTTGAATTGGGCGCCCACGGCGAGTTCTTCGATCATGAACTGGAAGTCGTAATCGCCTGACAGCGCGACGACCTGACGACTCGGGTCGGCCTTTACTACGCCCAGCGCAGCGGGAATGGTCCAACCCAACGGCCCGGCCTGACCGCAGTTGATCCAATGCCGTGGCTTGTAGACGTGGAGGAATTGCGCACCGGCAATCTGCGACAGGCCGATGGTGCTGATGTAGCAGGTGTCCTTGCCGAAAT
Organism: Pseudomonas sp.; assembly: GCF_036387035.1. Lineage (GTDB taxonomy): Bacteria > Pseudomonadota > Gammaproteobacteria > Pseudomonadales > Pseudomonadaceae > Aquipseudomonas. The sequence continues at coordinate 4,567 of NZ_DASVUM010000080.1, forward strand.
ACTGATTCATCTCCTCGTACACCCGCTGGGGCTTGACCGGGATGTTCTCGTAATGGGTTTTGCGCTGCAGCGTTCGCTTGCGCTCCTGGCAACTGGCAAGCCACTGGCTGCGGTCCTTCAGCTTGCCGGCGGTGTGCCACTCGCGCGCCACTTCAATGAACATCGCCAGCGCAGCGCCCGCGTCAGACACGATGCCCAGGTCGGGGGTCAGCACCCGGCCGATCTGCGTCGGCTCGATGTCGACGTGGATGAACGTGCGCCCTTCGCTGTACACCGACACGGTGCCGGTGTGGCGGTTGGCCCAGCGGTTGCCGATGCCCAGCACCAGATCGGAGGCCAGCATCGTCGCGTTGCCGTAGCGGTGAGAGGTCTGCAGCCCGACCATGCCGGCCATTTGCGGGTGATCGTCCGGGATCGTTCCCCAGCCCATCAGCGTCGGAATCACCGGAATGCCGGTCAGCTCGGCAAACTCCACCAGCGCGTCCGCCGCATCGGCGTTGATGATGCCGCCACCGGCGACGATCAGCGGACGCTCTGAAGCGTTGAGCATTGCCAGGGCTTTCTCGACCTGCTTGCGGCTGGCCGCGGGTTTAATCACCGGCAGCGGCTCGTAGGCGTCGATGTCGAATTCAATCTCGGCCATCTGCACGTCGAACGGCAAGTCGATCAGCACCGGGCCCGGGCGACCGCTGCGCATCAGCTGGAAGGCTTTCTGGAACACATACGGCACCTGACCAGGTTCCATCACCGTGGTCGCCCATTTGGCCACCGGCGCGGCGATGCTGGCGATGTCCACGGCCTGAAAGTCTTCCTTGTGCATCCGTGCGCGCGGCGCCTGGCCGGTGATGCACAGGATCGGAATCGAGTCGGCGGAAGCCGAGTACAGGCCGGTGATCATGTCGGTGCCGGCAGGGCCCGAGGTGCCAATGCACACGCCGATGTTGCCAGCGATGGCGCGGGTATACCCCTCGGCCATGTGCGAGGCGCCTTCGACGTGGCGCGCCAGCACGTGATCGATGCCGCCCAGTTTCTTGAAGGCGGCGTACAGCGGATTGATCGCGGCGCCGGGAATACCAAAGGCGGTGTCGACGCCTTCACGACGCATCACCAGAACGGCGGCTTCGATGGCTCTCATGACGGTCATTTGTTAGTCTCCTGAACTCGGTAGTTTTTGTACGTAAACAGCCTGATTCTTTGGTGAGGCTTTGTGAATGGCTGTTTTTATCCGTTCTATCGGTATCTGGAGTATTGAATGGACCGTTACACGGAAGTGCGCAGTTATGTCCTGGTAGCGTCGCGTGGCAGTTTCGCCGCCGCTGCGCTGGTGGAGGGGGTGACGCCGGTGATCATGGGCCGACGGCTGAGCGCACTGGAGGATCGTTTGGGCGTGAAATTGATTCATCGCTCGACGCGGGGCCTGACCCTGACCGATGCCGGCGAGTCGTATCTGGAGAACGCCAAGTTGGTGCTGCAGTCCTTCGAGGACCTGGACGCCAGCATCAGCGAGAACGAAAGCAGCGTGCGCGGGCATCTGGTGGTCTCGGCGCCGGCGGGTTTCGGCCGTCAGCACGTCGCGCCCCACGCACCGGAATTTCAGGCGCGTTTTCCGGATTTGCAGCTGTCGTTCAACCTCACCGACAACGTGGTCGACCTGGTGCGCGAGGGCTATGACATGAGCATCCGTATCGGCGAAGTGCTGGACCCCAATTACGTGGCGATCAAGCTGTACGCGAACAAGCGCGTGGTCTGCGGCTCGCCGGCGTACTTCGCCGAGCACGGTTTTCCGCAGGTGCTTGAAGACCTGGCGCAGCACAATTGCCTGTCGTTCAACCTGCAGGGCGGGCAGCATCGTGGCTGGACGTTTCAGCGCGAGGGCAAGCCGGTGGCGATCAAGGTGGCGGGCAACCTGTACTGCAACGACGGCGAGCTGTTGTATGACTGGGCCAAGCGCGGCCTCGGCCTGAGCTGGCGCTCGACATGGGAAATCCAGAACGAAGTGGAAAGCGGCGCGCTGGTCACCGTGCTGGACGAATTCGCCTTGCCCAGCTACGACATTCAGGGCGTGTACCCGCAGCAGCATTACCTGCCGGCGAAGGTACGATTCTTCATCGCATTCCTGAAAGAGGTCTACAACCGGCCGGGGTATTGGCGGCAGGGGTGATCGATACTCCCGTACCGTTATGGCATCGCCCTGTAGGAGCCGGCTTGCTGGCGAACCGTAGTGTCGGACGACGCACAAGGTGGCTGACCCGATGCGTTCGCCAGCAAGCCGGCTCCTACAGATTGGCGTGGGACGGGGAGTCGGCGGCAATGCGGATGCCGGGGGGCAGGCCGCAGTTAGATCAACTCCACCGACACCGGCGGCAGCCCACGAATCTCTCCCACCGCCAGCCCAGGGCCGGTGGTCTTGTACATCCCGGTGTAGGAACCGGTGGTGATGACCATCTCTGGCGTCACGCTCTGGCCATTCTGGGTGTGATGGTTGACCAGCCATGGCAGCAGGCGGCGAGGGTCGCCGGCCGGGTTGGCACCGTCGCCCGGCACGATGTCCTCGTCGCCATAGGTAAAGCTCAGCGCCGGTTCGACGAAAGGGAAGTGGGCATCGTAAGGGATGAACTCGCCGATGATCAGCGCGCCATGGTTGAGCAGGTCCCCCAGTGCCAGCAGCGGCTCGATCTTCAGCCAGGCCGCAAACCGGCTCGAAACGACTTCAATGGTCGTGCCCATCTCCTTGATATTGCTCAAGACTTCTTCGTCCGAATACGGCTGCTCGCGCGGGGTGAATTCGCGGCCAAGGCGGAAGGCGATCTCCAGTTCCAGGATCGGCGACGGGTAGTCGACGCATTCAACCTGGCTGCCACTGGCAAAGATGCCGTCGTCCGGCAGCAGCGCGCCATTGATGGGCCCGGTCGGCGACTTGGAGCCGATCTTCCAGCCGCCAACGGACGTTTCGCGAAGCCGCAGAATCTCGCGTTGCAACGCATAGGCACTGGCCGCATCGGCAGGCACCTGTTCAGGACGGATGTCGGTGATTTTCTGGCCGTCGCGCATGGCAGCGACAATCAACTCGGCCGTGTTCGCTGGGTGAGACGATGGATTCACGCGGATCTTCCTTCAGTCAATTGATGGAAAGCGCTCCGGTCCCTCGGCTAACACGGCGAAGGACTACGGAGCCAGCGTGAATACTCTAACCCTATTTCGCGGAGTCGGTAGAGACCCGAACCCTGCGCAGTCAATCAACCGTTCTCGCACGCATCGCCCAGTCGTGTGTATTCCAGCGTGTGGGCCACGCCTTTGCTGTCGACGTATTGCATTTTCGCTTTGACCGGGCCGCACGGGTTGGCGGGGTTGCTGGCATTGGTGACACGCACCACCTTGGCGATGTCCAGGTCTTCGCTGTAATCGTATTGAGCGGTCTGGTCGGCGGAGGCGGCAGGCGCGGCGGTGGGGGCGGTTTCGTTGGCGGACGCGAACAGGCTGACCAGTGAAAGCGCGACAAACAGAGGAAATTTCATGATGGAGACCCGCATGTGGTGGCGAGCGCGTGGGGGTGGCTCGCTGATGGGGTCATCTTAAGTAGCGGTCTGCAGCCGCTGAAATGGTGGTTGTCGATAGCGCCCATCATCCCTGCTGATGAGGCTCAGGCCGCCCCGGCGCTGTAGTCCAGATCAGAGCGCAAGCGCTGGACGCAGAAATCCACGAACGAGCGCACTTTGGACGATCCGCGACGGCCTTCGACGTAGACCACATACACCGGCATCGGCGTCACCTCAAACGCTTCGAGCACGGCGTACAAAGAGCCCGCCTGCAGGTGCTGACGAATCTGGTACGACGGCACCTGGGTCAGGCCCCAGCCGTCAACGGCGGCATGAATGGACGCGGTAAACGAGGTCATCGACAGCCGTGATTGCACTTTCACTTCCTGGTGCTGGCCTTCAATCCGGAAGCTCCACGCGGGGCTGCGTCCGCTGATCATCACCGTCACCGTGTCCCGCTCGATGAGTTCGTGGGGATGCTGCGGCGTGCCGTGTGCCGCCAGGTAAGCGGGGGAGGCGCAGACCATGCGCCGGACGGTGCCCACCTGAATGGCGGTCATGGAAGAGTCGGGCAAGGCGCCGATGCGCACCGACACGTCGATGCCTTCCTCCAGCTGGCCGGCGACCCGGTCCATCAGCAGGCCACGAATCTGCACCTGGGGGTGCCGCGTCAGGTAATCGGTCATGATGGGGGTGACGTGCAGGTCGCCAAACACCTGCGGCGCGGTGACGGTCAGCAGGCCGCGTGGCGTGGCGTGGATGCCTGCGGCGGCGCTTTCGGCTTCGTGCAGATCGGCCAGCAGGCGGCGGCAATCATCGGCGAAGCGCACGCCGGCTTCGGTCAGGCGCAACTGCCGGGTGGTGCGCACGATGAGCAACGTGCCGAGCCGCGCCTCCAGCTGCGCGACCGCACGGGTCACCGTGGCGGTGGACACATTCAGGTTGCGCGACACCGCCGCGAAACTGGGGCCTTCGGCGACGGCGGCAAAAAGGGTCATTTCCTGAATGCGGTCCACTGGGCGTGCGTCTCCGAGCCGGCAAATGCGGCAGTCTGCGGGAAATCCGGGCGAGCGGAAAGGTCTGATCCGGACCGTCGTAAAAACGACCGCGTGGTCATGTTTGCTTGGTGCTCCGGCGATGCCTTCTATATTCTTCCTCACGCTGGACGCCTCGACCGACAGGCAGGCGCTCGACACGGCAAGGGACAGACCCGCATTCACGCAAGGCCAAAGGAACGCAGATGAGCACCACCAGCACGCCGCTCTCCGGCGTCAATCAGCCATTGAAGGGCATCGCACTGATTCTGTTTGCGACCTTTCTGTTTTCCAGTCACGACACGCTGTCCAAATACCTCTCCGGCATCTACCCGATCATGATGGTGGTCTGGGTGCGTTACGTGGTGCACACCGGGCTGATGGCGTGCATTTTCATGCCGTCGTCGGGCCTGCGCGTCCTGCGCACTAAGCGCCCGGGGCTGCAGGCGTTGCGGGCGGTGTGCCTGCTGGGCACGAGTCTGCTGTTCACCAGTGGCCTGATGTTCATCCCGATTGCCGAAGCCACGGCGGTCAACTTTCTCGCGCCGCTTTTGGTGACGGCGTTGTCGGTACCGCTGCTCAAGGAGACGGTCAGCCGCGGTCAGTGGATCGCTGTGCTGGTGGGCTTCAGTGGCGTGCTGGTCATCGTCCATCCCGGCGGCGAGCTGTTCAGGCCGGCGGTGCTGCTGCCCCTGGGCTCGGCGCTGTGTTTCGCCTGCTACCAGTTGCTGACGCGTCTGGTGGCGGCCCACGACAGCCCGACCACCAGCAACTTCTTCGCCGGGCTGTTCAACAGCCTGTTGATGAGCGCCATCGTGCCGTTCTTCTGGCAGTCGCCGGAGTGGAAACACATTCCGTTCATGCTGGCACTCGGCACGTGCGGCATGGTCGCGCACCTGATGCTGACCCAGGCATTTCGCTTCGCCGCGCCGGCCATGCTGGCGCCGTTCGGCTACTGCCAGATCGTCTTCGCCGGGTTGTGGGGCTTTATCGTGTTCAACCATTCGCCGTCACTCACCGCCCAGGCCGGTATCGCAATCATCTGCCTCAGCGGGCTGGCCGCGGCCTGGCAACAGCGCAAGAAGGGCGGTTGAGGCGCA
>NZ_DASVUM010000081.1:0-9987 GCF_036387035.1 Pseudomonas sp.
ATCTCGCCGTAAACCGGCAGCAGGCGGTCGAGTAAGTCGAGCTTGTCGAAGCCTTCACCTTCAACCTGCCCCAACCACAGGTAGGTCAAGGGGCCGATGATCTGCGGACGAATGGCGTGGCCCCGCGCACGGGCTTCATCGACCTCGTCAAATAATGGCGCCCAGTTGAGGTTGAAGCGCTGGTCCTGAACGAAGGTCGGTACCGAATTTACACCCACGCCGTCACACAGGGTTTCAAGGATTTGCCTGAAGCCGCTGGCCACGCCGATGTGAGGAAAATCCGAGTTGTTGACCAGGGTCATGCTGACTGCTCCATTCAAAAGATGGCGCCATTGTCGACACTTCCACCTACATGAGACAAACTCATTAAATTCGTGTTGAACACAAAATTTACTCATGGAGCGCCTCGGTGCTGGAAATTCGCCACCTCAAAACCCTGCATGCATTACGCGAAGCAGACAGCCTCGTTGACGCCGCCGACCGTTTGCATCTGACGCAATCGGCGCTGTCGCATCAGTTCAAGGAGCTGGAAGAGCGCATGGGCATGCCGCTGTTTGTGCGCAAGACTAAACCGGTGCGGTTTACCAGCGCAGGCTTGCGCCTGTTGCAACTGGCCGATTCGGTACTTCCGCAGCTGCGTCACGCAGAACGGGATATCTCGCGGCTCGCCGGGGGTGTCGCCGGACGTTTGCACATGGCCATTGAATGCCACAGCTGCTTTCAGTGGCTGATGCCGACGATCGATCAGTTCCGAGACGCGTGGCCGGAGGTGGAGCTTGACCTGGCGTCGGGCTTTGCTTTCGCGCCCCTGCCCGCGCTGGCCCGCGGCGATCTCGATCTGGTGGTGACCTCTGATCCGCTGGAACTGGCAGGCATTACCTATGTGCCGCTGTTCACTTACGAAGCGATGCTGGCCGTCGCGAACCAGCACCCTCTGGCGAGCAAGCCCTATGTGGTGCCGGAGGACCTGATCACGGAAACCCTGATCACTTACCCCGTCGAACGCGACCGCCTGGACATCTTCACGCGCTTTCTCGAGCCAGCGGACATTGAGCCCGCGCAGGTCCGCACTTCCGAGCTGACCGTGATGATGATGCAACTCGTTGCCAGCGGCCGTGGCGTGTGTGGGATGCCGCACTGGGCGCTGCATGAATACAGCTCACGCGGCTATGTGAAGGCCAAGCGGCTGGGGGAGAAGGGATTATTCGCCACGCTTTACGCGGCGATTCGCGCAGACATGCTGGACGCGCCCTACATGCGAGACTTTTTGCTGACAGCAAAAGACACGTCGTTTTCGACACTGGACGGCGTGAGTGCGGTTCGTTAAGGACTGGCTTGCGGAGGGAATCCGCAGGCGCCCTCACCCTCGTAATCAAGCGCCGTTTTGCAGGCGTCTGTACAGCGGGAGGATCGAATCCCGGGTCAACGGTGCGAGGTGCAACGGATCGATGCTTGCGCCATCGACCCAAATGGCCTCTTCGATCTCGGCCGCCGGATTGACGGCGTCTTCATCCTGAACGCCCTCCACGTGAACGCCATACAGCTGGCAATTCACTTCGAAGCCCGGCTCATTCGCTGCGACAGCCGAAAACTCGCCGAGGAATCGCGCTTGTTCAGGCGCGATGACCAATCCCAGCTCTTCGTTCAACTCCCGGACCAGCGCATCGACCGCCGACTCACCCGCGTCGATCTTGCCGCCTGGCTGCATGAAAGCCTCGGTCCCGCGCTTGCGCACCAGCAATGTCTTGCCATCGGCGCGCGTCAACAGCGCGGCGGCGATACGGAGGGTCTTCACAGCACCACCTCGGTCTTGAGTGCGCGGGTCTCTTCGGCGCGCTCCAATGCCAGGGCAATCAGGCGGTCGATCAGCTCGGGGTAGCTCAAGCCGCTGGCTTGCCAGAGTTTCGGGTACATGCTGATAGAGGTGAAGCCTGGGAGGGTGTTGACCTCGTTGATGATGATTTCCCGTGCTTCTGTGACAAAGAAATCCACCCGCGCCAAACCGGCGCAGCCCAGCACGAGGTAGGCCTGCAACGCCACTTCGCGCACGGCCTCACCCATTTCTTCGGGCAGCTGCGCGGGGATGGCGATACGTGCCTGACCGTCGTTCAGGTACTTGGTGTCGTAGGCGTAAAACTCGTCATTGGCGACCACCTCCCCGCACACGCTGACTTGGGGCTGATGGTTGCCGAGCACGGCGCACTCTACTTCACGGCCGACGATGCCCTGTTCGATCAGCACCTTGTTGTCGTAGTCGAAGGCCAGCTTCAGCGCAGCGGCGTAGCCGGCCTCGTCGGAGACCTTGCTCACACCGACCGACGATCCCTGACACGCCGGTTTGACGAAAAGTGGCAGGCCCAGCTGGGCGGAGACGCTGACGAAATCCACCGTCTCACCCCGGTGAAGGACCACGAACGGCGCCACGGAAATGCCCGCATCGCGCAGCAGCCGTTTGGTCACGTCTTTGTCCATGCACGCCGCTGAGCTCAGTACATCCGGGCCCACGAACGGGATATCCAGCAGACGCAACATGCCCTGCAAGCAGCCATCCTCACCGAAACTGCCGTGGATCAGCGGAAACACCACATCAATGCGCGGCACTTCCAGCCCGGTCTGCACTTCTATGAACTGGGGCCCGCTGGCGCCCGGCATCAGCGAAAGCAGACGCCCGGAATCACTGAGCCTGATGTGCGCCGGGTCGGTGGGGTTCTGCAGATAATCGTGCTCGTCGAAGCGCAGCCAATGGCCTTGCTTGTCGACCCCGATGAGGGTGATGGAAAAATTGTTGCGATCAATCGCGTTGATCACGTTGCGCGCCGATTGCAACGACACTTCATGCTCGGAGGATTGCCCACCGAAAACGATGGCGACTGACTTTTTCAAAGGGAAGGCTCCTGAATTTCAGGTCGCAGAGCTAAAAGCAATTTGGTTCGATAGTCCAGTGCCAAGGTTGCTTGCGAGACAGAATGCAGGAAAAAACGGCAAAAAAATCCCGCGCCCGGGTGATCGACTGGCGATGCCCGAAGCGCGGGAGTACCGCTGTCATTCCTCTTTCTTGGCGCCGGAGCCAAAGGTTGCGAAGCGCTTGTTGAAGCCGGCGATACGGCCCTCGGTGGTGGTTTTGCGCTGTTGGCCTGTGTACATCGGATGCGACGCGCTGGACACGTCGAGCGCGACGTAGGGGTAGGTGTTGCCGTCGGTGTGAGTGTGCGTGCGGTCGGTGTCAACCGTGGAGCCAATCAGGAAAAACACATCGGCAGCGGTGTCATGAAACAGCACTTGGCGGTAGTCGGGATGGATGTCGGCTTTCATCGTCTTTCTCCAAGAATGTAAGCAATCATGTAATACGTTATACAGTATCAATTTGCTAAAGTTCAATCGGAAACGATTTTGTAACGGTTACAACTTTCGCCTTTTCCATCGCCTCCCCTGCCGCTAACGTTCGCGCCTCTGACGCCCCCACCCCGTCCTCAACGGGAACGGAATGAACAACACCACCAAGGAGGTAGCGATGCACTTGATCGACCGATACGAAATGACCGTCCCCGGCCACATGAAGCTGATCGACGCCCGCAGCGCGTTGAACCATCTGCAGCGTCTGGTGCAGGCAACCGAGGGCAAGCCTCAACCCGAGGAACTCCAGCGTCTGCTCGCGACACTCGTGGAGGCCCTGCACGAAGCCGCCGATGACGTGGTGCCTGTGAACGATCACGATGTCTTTATGCGCCAGGCGTGCGAATGGAATTACATCGCGCTGTCCCCTAAAGAGCGCGACGTGCTTCACGAGATCCGCTGCTGCAGCGACGAAGGCAAAGAAGATATCTATCGCACGATCAGCGAAACCCTGGACCGCAAGCCGATGCCCGAGCCGCAGTGATTCAAGGCTCCGTTCAGTATTGGCGCGCAAAAAAAAGAGGCGCCTGTGAACTGCGCCCCTCCCCGGTGACTCGTCCTTCGCTTACACCGCTTCTTGAAAATCCATTTCCGGCGGCTGCCGACGGAACCCGCCTGTCAGCAACGCCAGGTAGATGCAGCCGACGGCCAGCCAGCCCACGCCAAGCATGATTGCCAGCTTGTCCAGGCTGATCATAAGCCACAGGTCGGCGATCAGGCCGATCAATGGGCAGACAAGAAATAGCAGAAGCTCGCGGAGCCCGCGCTTGGTGCCGGCAATCCAGTAATGAAAGATCACAGACAGGTTGACCAGACTGAACGCCAAAAACGCACCGAAGTTGATAAACGAGGTCGACGTGGTCACGTCCAGTTTCAGGGCAAGCAACGCCACCACCGCGCACAGCAGAATGCTGTTGACCGGAGTGCCAAATCGTTCGCTCAGGTGGGCAAAGAACGACTTGGGCAGTACCCCGTCACGGCCCATCGCAAAGAGCAGGCGCGAACCACTGGCCTGGGCGGAAAGACCTGAAGCGAACTGCCCGACGATCAGACCTATGAGGAAGACCGTCACAAACACGTCGCCACCAATATTGCGAGCGATTTCGTAAGCGGCCGAGTCAACGTTTTCGAACTGGGCCGAAGGATGCGCGAGCTGCACGAAATAGGACACACCGACGAAAATCAGCCCGCCGATCAGCGTAATCAACATGATTGCCTTGGGGATGGTGCTGCGCGGATCCCGGGTTTCTTCGGTCAGTGTGCTGACGGCGTCGAAGCCCAGGAAAGAGTAACAGGCAATCGCCGCCCCGCTCATGATCAGCGGCATTTGCATGTCACCGTTCAGGAACGGCGACAAGGTCCACAACGGTTTGCCGGCATCGCCGCCGATGTAATGAATACACAGCACTACGAAGGCTGCGAGGACCAGAAACTGCACGACCATCAACAACGCGTTGATGGTATTGGCCAGCTTCAAGCCGACGATATTGATCAGGCTGGTAACGACGATGAACGTTAGCACCCAGACCGGCTGCGGCACCGAGGGAAACGCCGAACCCAGATACGCCGCACCGATCAGCCAGATGGCCATCGGTAGAAACAGGTAATCAAGCAGCACCGCCCAACCGGCAATAAACCCCAGCTTGGGGCTGATGGCTTTGCGTACATAACTGTAGGCAGAACCGGCCACCGGGAACGCTGCTGCCATCCGGCCATAACTCATGGCCGTGAAAAACATGGCAACCAGCGCGACCAGGTAGGACGCGGGGACCATGCCGTCGGTGCTCTGCGCGAGGATGCCAAACGTCCCGAGCACAATAATGGGGGTCATGTAGGCAATGCCGAACAGCACCACCGACCCTAATGAAAGGGTGCGTTGCAAACGAGCCATGAGCGACTACTCCGAAATTTATAAGTTTTATGGCAGAGAAAAGTGCGGCAGAACAAAAGCGTATTTTTAATTGGAGGGGGGTGGAATCCACTCCCGCGGTCAACGCAGCAGTGAGGTTTCGTTCTTCTTGTGGGTGTCTTGGGACAGCGCTTCTTGAACAGGCTTCAAGGAATGATCAATTCGCGCAGGCCGCTGGCATGTTCAACCACGTCGCCCGGCAGACGCAGGCGCTGATCGTCCAGGTAGCGGTAATCGCGGCGCGCCGCCTGAAGTTGCTGAAGGTCGAGTTCGACGCTGAATTGCGTGTCTTCCCGACCAGCCTCGTGCAACAGCACGCCGAACGGATCAACCAAGGCGCTGCCACCCGCGAACACCAGCCCGCCCTCGCCTTCGCCCACGCGATTGACCATGAGCGCGAACGCCTGATTTTCCTGAGCGCGGGCCATGATGGCGGTGCGGTGAGTGGGGCCGTACGGGTCCATGTTGCCGTTGGTGACAATGATCAGCTCAGCGCCAAGCTGGGCGAGCGCACGGGCCGACTCCGGGAACTCGATGTCGTAGCAGATCAACAGGCCGACCCGCAGCCCGTTCAACTCACAGGTGGCATAGCGATCGCCTGCGCTGAACACCCCGCGATCGGACGCCCACAGATGAGTTTTGCGATAACGCAGAGCGATGCCCTCGGGCGTAATCAGCAGAGTGGTGTTGTAGAAGGCGCCGTTGTCATTTTCAGCCATGCCGATCACCACCGAGATGCCACGCGCCCGCGCCGCCTCATGAATGGCTCTGACGCTGGGACCGTCAAGCGCCTCCGAAACGTGGGCGACCGTGTCACTGGAGGGAAAGCCCATCAAATGAGTTTCCGGAAACACAATCAGCGCGGTGTCATCAGCACATGCCGCGATGGCATTGAGCGCGCGCTTGAGATTGTGGACGGTGTCGTTGTCCTGGCCCGTCAACTGGGCGAGTTCCACCTTCATGGGTTCTCCTTATAAGGTCTGGCCGGTCGGCGACAAAATGCTGGCCGGATCATTGGCTCTGCGGGCAGTATGCGCATCAGCAAGTGTTACGGGGAATTACGCAGCTGTAGTAACCCAATAGGGGTAGAGGATGACGATTGCACTTCAGGACATGGCCTGGCATCGCTCGGTTGCGCAGCTGATCGAAGCGCTTGACCGCCCCAATTTTTGGGCGCAACTGGTGCGGTTGCTTGATCAGTACGTCAGTTTTGATAGCTGGGTCGCGCTGCAATTCAGCTCCGGGCAGCGTCCGCACGTGTTCGCTGAGAGCCCGGCCGAAGACGGCAGTCCCGACCAGCTGTTTCAGGATTACCTCAAGGGCCTGTACTTGCTCGACCCCTTCTACGTCGCCAGCCGAGAGCGCTCGCAAAGCGGCTTGTTTCGGCTGGCCGAAGTGGCGCCCGAGCACTTCGAACTGACGGAGTATTACCAGCGCTACTTTCGGCTGAACGTTGTCGCCGATGAAATCCAGTTCAACTGCCAGATCGACCAAGATCGCACGTTGTGCCTGTCGTTAGGATCAACCCGGCGATTCAGCGCCGAACAGATCGCCCTGCTGTCGATGATCCAGCCGTGGGTCATCGCGCTGTTACGCCAACGTCTGCCTTTCGAAACTGAAGCAGCAGCAACCGACCAAGAGCCACTGGACACGTCGTTGCCGATGAGCAACTGGCGCAAGCAGCTGGAAGCGTCAGCTCAGCATAGCCGCGGCGCGCAACTGACCGCGCGTGAGCTGGACGTGGGGCGGTTGATGCTCAGTGGCTGTTCAAGCAAGGAAATCGCACGCAAGCTCGCCATTTCCGCGGAAACGGTGCGCGTCCATAAGAAGCACATGTACAGCAAGCTCGGCATCAAATCGCAATCCGAGTTGTTTTCGATTTTCCTGCAAGCGCAAAGCGCTTGAATCACCGGACCGTCTTGCCCGATCAAAAGCGCGGCACAGCGCTTCTTCCATCAACCATGTAAAGCCCAGGATTCCTTATGAGCGTGTCTCTTCTCAGTCGCTACGCCGTCTTCGTCGGCTGCGTATTGTTTACGTTGTCGAGCCTCCCGTTTCTGTCCCACGAGTGGCTTTGGCCTTTCACACTGACGACCGCCGTGCTCAGCCTGATCGGGCTGTTCGACCTGATCCAGGTGCCGCATTCCGTGCGCCGCAACTATCCGATCCTGGGCAACATTCGCTACGCGGTGGAAAAGATTCGTCCGGAAATCCGCCAGTATCTGCTGGAGTCCGACAGCGACGCCCTCCCCTTTTCCCGTGCCCAGCGCTCGCTGGTGTATGCGCGCGCGAAGAACGAATCGGCAGACAAACCGTTCGGCACGCTCATCGACGTTTACCAGACCGGCTTCGAATTCATCAGCCACTCCATGCGCCCCGCGCCGCTGGCTGACCCGAACCTGTTCCGCGTCGCAGTGGGTGGTCCTCAGTGCACACAGCCATATTCAGCATCGATCTTCAACATCTCCGCGATGAGCTTTGGCTCCCTCAGCGCCAACGCGATCCGAGCGCTGAACAAGGGCGCGAAGCTGGGCAATTTTATCCATGACACCGGTGAGGGCAGCATCAGCCCGTATCACAGAGAACACGGTGGCGACCTGACCTGGGAACTGGGCAGCGGTTATTTCGGTTGCCGCACTGCCGATGGCCGTTTCGATCCTCAGCGTTTTGCGACCCAAGCGCAGAATCCGCAAGTGCGCATGATCGAGATAAAGATGAGCCAGGGCGCCAAACCTGGCCACGGCGGCATTCTCCCGAAACACAAAGTCACCCAGGAAATCGCCGACACTCGCGGCATCCCGATGGGCGAGGACTGCGTCTCGCCCTCCCGTCACAGCGCGTTCTCGACGCCGACCGAAATGATGCAATTCATCGCGCAGTTGCGTGAGCTGTCGGGCGGCAAGCCAGTGGGTTTCAAGTTTTGCCTTGGTCACCCGTGGGAGTTCATGGGCATCGCCAAGGCTATGCTGGAAACCGGTATCCTCCCGGATTTCATCGTGATCGACGGCACCGAAGGCGGAACTGGCGCGGCACCCGTGGAGTTCACCGATCACATGGGCGTCCCCATGCGCGAAGGCTTGCTGTTTGTCCATAACACGCTGGTGGGCTTGAACCTGCGCGAGAAGATCAAGTTGGGCGCCAGCGGAAAGATCGTCAGCGCATTCGACATCGCCAGCGTCCTGGCAATCGGTGCCGATTGGGCCAACTCGGCGCGCGGCTTCATGTTCGCCATCGGCTGTATCCAGTCGCAGAGCTGCCATACCAACAAATGCCCGACCGGCGTCGCCACGCAGGACCCGCTGCGCCAGCGCGCGTTGGTGGTAGAAGATAAAGCCCAGCGGGTGTTCAATTTCCACCGAACCACGCTTCACGCGCTCGCCGAAATGCTCGCTGCTGCCGGCCTCGACGCGCCCTCCCAGCTCGCAGCCAAACACCTGGTGCGACGCACTGCTGTGACTGAGGTCAAGTTGTTTTCGGAATCCCATGTTTTCCTTAAACCCGGGCAGTTGCTCAATGGCGTGGTCGACAAAAGCTTCTATTCGCGTATGTGGCGCATGGCGCGCGCGGACAGCTTTGAGCCGAACGAGATTGACTGATCGGTTGCGCCGGGATTATCCACTCTCTTGAAGAGTGCGCCTCAACGGAACTGAGCCGGTGAGCAGCAAAGTCAGTTTCGCTGCCTCATCGGCCTTGTCCGCATCAACCTGCCTGCCGCCGGTACAGGCGGATAAAAATTCCAGGCAATACAGGAATGCCGGTGAGACATCCTGCAACATCCCCCCTTTTGCTTTTACCCCGCAAACCCGCCACCCTGCGCGCCGCCGATCAGACCCTGCTGTCCGTAAGGAACCATGGCCGTCGATGGCCGCTCTTCTTCAAACACCATTGCAAGGCCCACCGTCATGACGAACGGACGCGACCATCGCATCGACTTTTTTCGGGGTCTGGCGCTGATTTTCATTTTCTGGGATCACGTGCCGGCCAACCCTTTGGCGCATTTGACGCTGCGCAATTTTGGTTTCAGCGACGCCGCTGAGGTGTTCGTGTTTCTCGCCGGCTATGCCGCAGTCCTCGCTTATGGCCGGGTGGCGCAGCGTGACGGCTATGTCGTGGCTTGCGTGCGTATCCTGCGGCGCACATGGGTGCTGTACGTCGCGCACATCTTCTTGCTGACGCTGCTGATGGGCATCGTTTTCGTCGCTAACAATCACGTCGAAACCCGCGACATGGTGCGGGAAATGGGCCTGGAGTATTTCGTCGGCAACCCGCAGCAGGCGCTGGCCGACGAACTGTTGCTGCGCTTCAAACCCAACCTCACCGACCCGCTGCCGCTGTACATCCTGCTGATGGGCGCGCTGCCGCTGATTTTGCCGATCCTGCTGCGCAATGCTGCGCTGGCGATCGGCCTATCGATCGCCCTGTACATGATGGTGCCGTTGCTCGGCTGGAACCTGCGCGCCTACGAAGGCGGCGGTTACTGGTATTTCAATCCGCTCGCCTGGCAGCTGATCTTCGTGCTCGGCGGCGCTTTCGCCTTGCGCACGCAACGCGAGCCTGGCTCATCGCTCCCCGCTCGCCCGCTCTGGCAGCAGCCGATGTTTCTCATAGCGGCGGCTTACCTGCTGGTGACCGGAATCATCACCGTGCTGTGGAAGTTTCCTGTGGTGCATGACGCGCTTCTGCCT
>NZ_DASVUM010000082.1:0-13667 GCF_036387035.1 Pseudomonas sp.
TCGCACCGTAAATGGATGGCGTACCCACCGGCCTCTTCCCGGCTGAAGCCGGTCCCACTATTAGCGCGTGGTGTGTCAGTGGGACCGGCTTTAGCCGGGAAGGCGTCGCGCGTCGCACCGTAAAATGGATTGCGTACCCACCGGCCTCTTCCCGGCTGAAGCGGGTCACACCATGAGCGCGTGGTGTGTCAGTGGGACCGGCTTTAGCCGGGAAAGCGTCGGGCGTAACAGCGCAAAATGGACGGCGTACCCACCGGCCTCTTCCCGGCTGAAGCCGGTCCCACATTTGGAACCAACGCACCCGCAGCCGTGCAATAACGTACAAGACCCGACCCATCCGCGCGCTCTAGATTGGCCCCACATCAAAGCCTTTGGAGCCACTCTCGTGTCCACTTCCCACGCCCAGCACACCCCCATCAACTTCGCTCAGAAATACAGCCTGTTCACCGAGCAATGGCAGCCAAAGGTCATTGCGCAAATGAACGACTACCAGTTCAAACTGGCGCGGCTGGAAGGGGAGTTTCTCTGGCACAGCCACGCCGACACGGACGAAACGTTCATCGTGCTTGAAGGCTGCCTGCGCATCGATTTCGCCGACGGCTTCGTTGAGCTCAACGCAGGCGAGCTATTTGTCGTGCCCAAGGGTGTCGAGCACAAACCGTTTGCGGCTCAGGAGGTGAAGCTGATGCTGATCGAGCCAAGCGGGGTCATCAACACGGGCAGCGACATCAACGCGCGCACGGCGCAGAACGACGTCTGGATCTGATCACGCCTCAGGCTTTACGGCTTGCGGCTCAGGCAGCAGGACCGAAATCAACGCCCTGACCACCCCCGGCAGGGCGTCGAGCTCCCTCACCAGAATGCTGCGTTCACGCACCGCCCATGGCTCGTCCAGCTCGATGGTCACCAGCTTCATTGTCCGGCTGTGCCGCGAGGCGGCCGATTCTGGAATCACCCCGATGCCCACCCCGGCTTCGACCATCCGGCAGATCGCCTCGAAGCCCGACACCTGAATCCTCAGCGACAAATGCTGCCCGAGCCGCTCGACGTGATCGCGCAAAAAGCTCAACAGCGTGCTGCCTTCGTGCAGGCCGATGTGCTGGAACGCCAGGGTCTGCTTGAAGGTGACTTTTTTCTCGGTCGCCAGCTCATGGCCCACCGGCACCGTCAGCACCAGACGGTCGGTGCTGAAGTGGATGACCTGCAAACCCGCCGCCTCCACTGGCCCGGCAATGATGCCCATGTCAGTGCTGCCGTCGAGCACACCGCGCACGATATCCCGGGACAGACGCTCTTGCAGATCCACCGTCACACCGGGCCGCTTCGCCAGAAAGCCGGCCAGCACTTCGGGCAAAAACTCGGTGACGGCCGTGGTGTTGGCGAAGATGCGAATGTGCCCGGCGGAATCGGTGCCGTAGCTGGTGAACTCGCTTTTCAGGTACTCCACCTGACTCATGATCAGCCGCGCATGTTTGAGCAGGCGCTGACCGGCCGGGGTCAGTTCGACGCCGCGACTGTCGCGGTACAACAGGCGCGTGCCCAGCTGACCTTCCAGCGCCTTGATCCGTGCGCTGGCCGCCGCCGGGGAGAGAAATGCCCGGCGCGCGCCCTGGGTCAGGCTGGGTGATTCACCGATGTGAATGAAGAGGCGCAAGTCAGCCAGATCGAAATGCATTGTGGGTGTCCGGACGGTGCAGAAGGCGTTCAGGATACCCGAACGCCGCTATACGCAAATGCAAATTTACAGAATGCCGACACGCTTCCATGCTCTGGCCACAACAACAAACCCAGAGGGTTCCCGCCCATGAGCGCTGCACAGTCACCCATGGATTTCACGGCCTGGATTGGACGCACCGAGGAAGCCGAGGATCATCTGAGCCTCAACCTGATCAAGCGCATCGCGGCCACCTTTGGCGAGCCCACGCCCGCGGTCGGCGATGCGCTGCCGCCGCTGTGGCAGTGGTGTTTCTTTCAAGAGCCGGTGTTCGAAGCGCAGCTCGGCGGCGACGGCCACCCGGCCCGTGGCGGCTTCCTGCCCCCGGCCGACAACCGCAACCGGATGTGGGCCGGTGGGCGCGTTGAGTTCATTCAGCCGCTGAAAGTCGGTGCCGACGCCCATCGCCTGTCGACCCTTCTGCACATCGAAGAAAAGCACGGCCGCACCGGTTCGCTGCTGTTCGTCACGGTTCGCCACGACTATTCGCAACACGGCGCGCTGTGCGTGCGTGAAGAGCAGGACATCGTTTACCGCGAACCCAACCCGCCGAAACTCAACAGCGGCGAGGCGCCGGAGCAGGGCGAGTGGAATGAGGTCATCGAGCCGACGCCGACGCTGCTGTTTCGCTACTCGGCCGTGACCTTCAATGGCCACCGTATTCACTACGACCACCCCTACGTCACCGACACCGAGGGTTATTCCGGTCTGGTGGTGCACGGTCCGATGATCGCCACGTTCAACCTTCGCGCCTTTCTGCGCGCCCATCCCGACAAGCGCGCGCGGCATTTCGCCTATCGCGGCGTGCGGCCGTTGAACGTGCCTGCGGCGTTCCGCGTGGGCGGAAAAATCGTCGAGCCGGGCAAGGCGCAGCTGTGGGCAGGCAATGCCGCCGGCGTCGCCCAGAGCGCCGAAGTGGTTTTCGACTGATGCCAGCTTCAACGCCATCTTTCTTTTATACAGCCAGGCGCGCCGATGCTACGGGCGCTGGCCGATGCGAGTGGACACCATGAATCCCTACGAAAACGAAGACCTCAATGCCATCCGTGACGGCGTGCGCGCGCTGTGTGCGGGCTTCCCCGCCGAATACTGGCGCAAGATCGATGAAGAGAAAGGCTTCCCGGAAACCTTCGTCAAGGCGCTTACCGATGAAGGCTGGCTGTCGGCGATGATCCCCGAGGAATACGGCGGCTCCGGACTGGGCCTGGCGGAAGCGTCGGTGATCCTCGAAGAAGTGAACGCCTGTGGCGGCAATTCCGGCACCGTTCACGGCCAGATGTACAATATGTTCACCCTGTTGCGTCACGGCAGCGACGCGCAGAAAAGCCAGTACCTGCCAAAGCTTGCCAGCGGTGAACTGCGCCTGCAATCGATGGGCGTGACCGAACCGAGCACAGGCACCGACACCACCAAGATCAAGACCACGGCGGTGAAGCAGGGCGACAAGTACGTGATCAACGGCCAGAAGGTCTGGATCTCCCGCGTGCAGCATTCCGACCTGATGATCCTGCTGGCGCGCACCACGCCGCTGGCCGAGGTGACGAAGAAGTCCGAAGGCATGTCGATTTTCCTCGTCGATTTACGTGACGCCATCGGCAACGGCCTGACCGTGCAGCCCATCGCCAACATGGTCAACCACGAAACCAACGAGCTGTTCTTTGACAACCTTGAGCTGCCTGCCGACAGCCTGATTGGCGAGGAGGGCAAAGGCTTTCGCTACATTCTCGACGGGCTGAATGCCGAGCGCACCCTGATCGCCGCCGAGTGCATCGGCGACGGTCGCTGGTTCATCGAGAAGTCAGCCGCCTACGCCCGCGACCGCGTGGTGTTTGGCCGGCCAATCGGGCAGAACCAAGGCGTGCAGTTCCCCATCGCCGAAGCGCACATTGAAATTGAAGCCGCCGACTTGATGCGCTGGCGTGCCTGCGAGGAATACGACAGCGGCAAGAATGCCGGGGCCAGCGCCAACATGGCCAAGTACCTGGCGGCGAAGGCGTCATGGGAAGCTGCCAACGCCTGCCTGCAAACCCACGGTGGCTTCGGCTTCGCCTGCGAATACGACGTGGAGCGCAAATTCCGCGAGACGCGCCTGTACCAGGTCGCGCCGATTTCCACCAACCTGATTCTTTCCTACGTCGCCGAGCATTTGCTCGACCTGCCGCGCAGCTTCTGAGGACGCCAAGATGAGCCATACCCAGGCATTGGCGGGTTTCCTCGCCGAGCTGACTTACGAACAGATTCCCGGCGTTGTGCTGGATCGCACCGAAGACCTGTTCCTCGACTGGATCGGCTCAGCGCTGGCCAGCCAGGGCGCGCGGCCCATCCCGTTGTTCGAGCGCTACGCCGAACGCATGGGCCCGCCACAGGGCAAGGCGAAGATTCTGGTCAGCGGTCGCGGCACCTCGGCGTACTTCGCCGCGCTGGTCAACGGCGCGTCTTCGCACTTGGTCGAGCAAGACGATCTGCACAACAGCTCGGTGCTGCACCCGGCGACGGTGGTGTTCTCAGCCGTGTTGGCGGCCGCGCAGGACCTCGGAAAAACCGGTCAGGACTTGCTGCTGGCGTCGGTCGCCGGTTATGAAGCCGGCATCCGCATCGGCGAGTTCATGGGCCGCTCGCATTACCGCATCTTCCACACCACCGCCACGGTGGGCACCCTCGCTGCGGCGGTCGGCGTCGGCAAGCTGCTGAACTTCGATAAAGAGCAGTTCATCAACCTGCTGGGCACGGCGGGCACCCAAGCCGCCGGGCTATGGGAATTTTTGCGGGACGCCGCCGACTCCAAACAGCTGCACACCGCCAAGGCCGCGGCCGATGGCCTGCTGGCGGCGTACCTCACCGAAGACGGACTGACCGGTGCGCGCAACATTCTCGAAGGTGATCAGGGCATGGCGGCGGGAATGTCCAGCGACAGCGATCCCGCAAAGCTGTCAGACCGGCTGGGCAGCCGATGGGCGCTGGTCGAGACCTCTTTCAAGTTCCACGCCTCGTGCCGTCACACCCACCCGGCCGCCGATGCCTTGCTCCACCTGATGCAGCGCGAAGGCCTGCGCCATGAGCAGATCGCCAAGGTGGTCACCCGTGTTCATCAGGGCGCCATCGATGTGCTCGGTCGGGTCGATGTGCCGCAGACCGTGCATCAGGCGAAGTTTTCCATGGGCGCGGTGCTTGGGCTGA
This sequence comes from Pseudomonas sp., assembly GCF_036387035.1. GTDB lineage: Bacteria > Pseudomonadota > Gammaproteobacteria > Pseudomonadales > Pseudomonadaceae > Aquipseudomonas. The sequence goes on from NZ_DASVUM010000082.1 coordinate 4,892, forward strand.
TTGCAGTGCACGGCAGCGCGCAGTTGATCGAATTTCGCGACCTGGCGCTGACCGATGCGGACGTCGCGGCATTCCGCGAAAAAGTCACGATGGTGCTGGACCCGGAGGTGGATGGTGCGTATCCGGCGCGCTGGCTGGGGCGCGTAGAGGTGACCACCACCGATGGCCGCACCCTTAGCGCGGGCATCGATGAACCCAAGGGCGACCCGGGCAACACCTTGTCCCGGCCTGAACTGGAGGACAAGGTCCAGCGCCTGCTGGCGTTCTCTGGCGCACGCACGGTGGAGCAGGGCACGGCCCTGATCCAGCGGGTCTGGCAACTGCGCGATGCGCAGGACCTGGCCGACCTGATCTAACAGCCAACACGCTCCTACAAGGGACTGTGAAGAGGTTTACCCACATGACTGAACAATCCCCGCGTCCTTTGGACGGCATCACCGTCGTCAGCCTGGAACACGCTATCGCCGCGCCGTTCTGCACCCGCCAACTGGCTGACCTCGGCGCGCGCGTGATCAAGGTCGAGCGCCCCGGCGTCGGCGATTTCGCCCGTGGCTACGACCAACGCGTCGACGGCCTGGCCTCGCATTTCGTCTGGACCAACCGTTCCAAGGAAAGCCTGACCCTGGACCTCAAGCAGGACGAGGCCGGCGATATTCTCGAATCGCTGCTGGGCAAGGCCGATGTGCTGGTGCAAAACCTGGCGCCGGGCGCTGCCGCCCGGATGGGCCTTTCATTCGAAGCCTTGCAGGCCCGCTTCCCGCGCCTGATCGTCTGCGACATTTCAGGCTATGGCGAAGGCGGGCCCTACGAGAAAAAGAAGGCCTATGACCTGTTGATCCAGAGCGAAGGCGGCTTTTTATCGGTCACCGGTGGCCCCGGCGATAACGAGATGGCCAAGGCCGGCTGCTCCATCGCCGACATCGCCGCCGGCATGTACGCCTACACCGGGATCCTGTCGGCGCTGATGCTGCGCGACAAGACCGGGCAGGGCAGTCGCATCGACGTCAGCATGCTGGAAAGCCTGGTCGAGTGGATGGGCTATCCGATGTACTACGCCTACAACGGCGCGCCGCCACCGCCGCGGGCCGGCGCGTCTCACTCGACGATCTATCCCTATGGGCCGTTTCCTACCGGTGGCGGCGGCACGATCATGCTGGGCCTGCAGAACGAGCGCGAATGGGCAGTCTTCTGCGAGAAGGTTCTCCTGAATCCGGCGCTGGCCACCGACGCGCGCTTCTCGGCGAACTTCAAACGTTCGGAAAACCGCGAGGCGCTGCGGCAAATCATCGTCGATGGCTTTGCAGCCCTGAGCGTCGACGAGGTGGTCGCTCGCCTGGAAACGGCACAGATCGCCAATGCGCGGGTCAACGACATGCAGGGCGTCTGGAACCATCCGCAACTCAAGGCGCGCGACCGCTGGCGCGAAGTCGACAGCCCGTCCGGCCCGCTGCCGTCGCTGTTGCCGCCGGGCCACAACACGGCGTTCACCCCGCGCATGGACGGTGTGCCAGGCCTGGGCCAGCACACCACCAGCATCCTCGGCGAGCTAGGGTTTTCGGCGCAGGACCAGGCCCGAATGGCGGCGGGCGGGGTGGTTTAAAGCGCCCATCTCGGTGCTTGGGGCGCGTGATGTTGCGCCGCCCTTGTGTGTAAAACCCAAATCAGGAGAGCTTCAACCATGCCGCAAACCATCATTCGCTCGGCGCTGTTCGTCCCTGGCAGTCGTCCCGAGCGTTTCGCCAAGGCGCTGGCCGCCGGCGCCGATGCGGTGATCGTCGATTTCGAAGACGCCGTGGAAGAACCCCTCAAGCGGCAGGCGCGGGACCACCTTGCGGCGTTCTTGAATGGCAACCCGCAAGCCTCTGTCTGGGTGCGGGTCAATGCGCCGACCCACGCGGAACATGCCGAGGATCTGGTGTTTTGCCAACGACACGCCGGCGTGGCCGGGGTGCTGCTGCCCAAAGTTGAAAGCGCGGCTCACGTCGCGGTCGTCTGGCAGACGGGCAAGCCGGTCATGCCGATCATCGAAAGCGCCAAAGGGCTGTTGGCGCTGGAGCAGATCGCCCATGCGCAGGGGGTTCAGCGGTTGTCGTTCGGCGGCCTCGATCTGGCGCTGGACCTGAACCTCAACAGCGGCACCGACGCTGCGCACAGGTTTCTGGATCAGGCGCGAATGTCAGTGCAACTGCATTCACGTGGCGCCGATCTGTTGCCGCCACTGGACGGCGTACACCCGGCCATCGGTGACCCGCAAGGCTTGCACCGCGCCATTCGCCACGCCTACGACATGGGCTATGGCGGCGCGCTGTGCATTCATCCCGCTCAAGTGCCGGTGATCCACGCCGCTCTGGCCCCCACCGCCGATGACCTGAACTGGGCGCAAAAAGTGATCGACGCCAGCGCCGCCGCCGGTGGTGCGGGCGCCTTTCAGCTCGACGGGCAAATGGTTGACGCGCCGGTGCTGCTGCGGGCTCAGCGTTTGCTGGCGTTGGTGGCCGGATGAAATACGAAAGCGTTGGGGTGGGTCCTACGACGCGTCGCGTTCAGCCACCCCGAACGCCGGCTTACACAAATGCTGATTCTCTAAACACCGGGGCGTCGTCATCGTGGGGCTGCACTATGCTCATGCACGCAACCTGCTCCTGCAAACATAAGCTCCTACAAAAATAAAAAGGTGATATCGATGTTGAAGCTGACGAAAGCGCTTTTCTGCGCGGCCGCGGTGTCTATGGCCAGCCTCGCACAGGCCGCTGACCCGATCACGATCAAGTTTGCCCACGTGGTGGCGGAAAACACGCCCAAAGGGCAGGGCGCGTTGCTCTTCCAGAAGATGGTTGCTGCGGACCCGGCCTTGAAAGACAAGGTCAAAGTCGAGGTCTATCCAAACTCCTCACTGTTCGGCGATGGCAAGGAAATGGAAGCCCTGCTGCTCGGCGATGTGCAGATGCTAGCCCCGTCGCTGGCGAAATTCGAGCAGTACACCAAGAAAGTCCAGATCTTCGACCTGCCGTTCCTGTTCAACGACCTCGCCGCCGTCGACCGCTTCCAGCAAGGCCCCCAAGGCAAGGCGCTGCTGACCGCGATGGACGACAAGGGCATTCACGGTCTCGCCTATTGGCACAACGGCCTCAAGCAACTCTCGGCCAACAAGAAGCTGGTGGAACCGAAGGACGCCCGCGGCCTGAAATTCCGCGTTCAGGCCTCCAGCGTGCTGGAAGCGCAATTCGTTGCCCTGCGCGCCAACCCGCGCAAGATGAGCTTTGCCGAGGTCTACCAGGGCCTTCAGACCGGCACTGTCAACGGCACCGAAAACACTTGGTCGAACTACGAAAGCCAGAAGGTCAACGAGGTGCAGCCGTTCTTCACCGAGTCCAACCATGGCCTGATCGACTACATGGTGATCACCAATTCGAAGTTCTGGAACGGCCTGCCCGCCGACGTGCGCGACGAGCTGCAAAAGATCATGGATCAGGTCACTGTCGAGGTGAACAAGCAGGCCGAAGCGCTGAACCAGACGGCCAAGCAGAAAATCATCGACGCCAAAACCAGCGAAATCGTGACGCTCACCCCCGAGCAGCGCGGCAAATGGCGCGAAGTCATGAAGCCGGTCTGGGACAAGTTCTCTGACGAAATCGGCGCCGACCTGATCAAGGCCGCTGACGATTCGAACAAGGCGCCTTGACCCCTTCCATCGTTTCTCGATACAGACCGTGACGGCCTGGCGGCCACCCCTTTTTGCGGGTGGTCTGCCTCCACGGCCGTCTCTACACCCGGCTACGTTCGGCTTCGTTCGGAGAATGCTTATGCACCCGCTGACGCGACTCTGGGAGCATCTGGAGGAGGGCATCATTGCTTTCCTGCTGGCTGCCATGACGCTCGTGACTTTCGTCTACGTGGCGTTGAACAACATCTACACCCTGTTTTATTCCCTCAGCGATCAATGGGCGGTCAGCAGCGACTTTTTCGCCGGCATCGGCGATCACCTGATGGGCTACGCCCAAGGCATGACCTGGAGCGTAGCCCTGACCAAAGCCCTGTTTGGCTGGCTGATTTTCTTCGGCATTTCCTACGGCGTGCGCACTGCCGGGCATCTGGGCGTTGACGCGCTGGTCAAGAAAACCAGCAAGCCGGTGCAGCGCATGCTCGCGATGCTGGCCTGCGCCTGCTGCCTGGCGTACGCCGGTCTCTTTCTGGTGGCCAGTTACAAGTGGGTCGCGGCGCTGTTCGTGGCTGGCATTGGCGCCGAGGACCTCGACAAATTCGGTATCGAGGTCGCCTACATCGCCATCATCGTGCCGATCGGTTTTGCCCTGGTGATCGCGCGCTATCTGGAAATCCTTTACCGCATCTGGACGCACCGGCAGACCGGGTTGGGTCTGGCCGACGAAGCGGCTGAAGCGAGCAAACTGGCCAATCCTTCCGAGGGGCAGCACTGATGACCGTTATCTGCCTGTTCCTGCTGCTATTCGTATTCATGTTCCTGGGCGTGCCCATCGCCATTTCCCTTGGGTTGTCCGGCGCCGTTTCGATCTTGCTGTTCAGCCCGGACTCACTGAGTTCGCTGGCGATCAAGCTCTTCGAGACCTCCGACAGCTACACCTTCCTGGCGATTCCGTTCTTCCTGTTATCCGGTGCCTTCATGACCACCGGCGGGGTCGCGCAGCGGCTGATCGACTTCGCCAACGCCTGCGTCGGCCACATTCGTGGCGGCCTTGCAATTGCGGCGGTGCTGGCGTGCATGCTGTTCGCGGCGTTGTCCGGTTCGTCGCCTGCAACGGTGGCAGCCGTCGGGTCGATTGCCGTCGCCGGCATGGTGCGTTCCGGTTACCCGAAGGCGTTCGGTGCCGGCATCATCTGCAACGCCGGTACGCTGGGCATTCTCATCCCGCCTTCCATTGTGATGGTGGTCTACGCTGCCGCAACGGAAACCTCGGTCGGCAAGCTGTTCATTGCCGGCGTCATCCCCGGGATCCTGCTGGGTGTGGCGCTCATGGTGGTGATCTACATCGTGGCCCGGGTCAAGAAACTCCCGGCCCAGCCGCGCGTGACGTTTCGCCAGTGGCTGCACACCGCACAACGCGCCTTCTGGGGCCTGATGCTGCTGGTGATCATCCTCGGCGGGATTTACAGCGGCATGTTCACCCCGACCGAAGCGGCGGCGGTGGCTGCGGTTTATTCGGCGTTCATTGCGCTGTTCGTCTACAAGGACATGAGTTTCAAGGACTGCCCGAAGGTCCTGCTGGAGTCCGGCCGGCTGTCGATCATGCTGATGTTCATCATCGCCAATGCCATGCTCTTCGCCCACGTCCTGACCACCGAACAGATCCCGCAGCAGATCACCGCCTGGGTGATCTCCGAAGGCCTTACCCCGATCGGTTTCCTGATCATGGTCAACATCGTGCTGCTGGTCGCCGGCAGCTTCATGGAGCCCTCGGCGATCATCCTGATCCTTGCGCCGATCTTCTTCCCGATCGCGATGAAACTCGGCATTGACCCGATCCACCTGGGCATCGTGATGGTGGTCAATATGGAGATCGGTCTGGTCCACCCTCCGGTGGGGCTCAACCTCTTCGTGACCTCCGCAGTGACCGGCCTGACCCTGGGCGAAACCATCCGCGCGGCCTTGCCTTGGCTGTCGATCCTGCTGGTGTTCCTGCTGCTGGTAACCTACGTGCCCTTCATCTCCCTCGCGCTGCCGAACTGGCTGGGGATGCCGTGACAGAGCAATGACTTAACCGAACTGTGAGCACAGTGCCTTCGCCCCCGACGACGTGAGTTGCCGGGGGCTTTTTTATGGCTGGTGCGGATGCGTGCTGCGAGGTGGAGGCCGTATTTAGGATTCGTGTAGGGGGATTCTTGATATGCGTTGGGAAAGGTCTTGTTCGGGTTTTGCCTATGGAATGGCGATTCGAAAAGCCTCATCTTCGCCCGCTTCAGCCCTCTCTCATGGATGAGTTGATCCGGTTTCCTGCGGACCGGTCAGGGGCGCTTTCTCCTGCCAGGGACGCTCATTCATGCTCACTGCATTGCCGCCTTTCTTCGATCACAGCCGCCATAAGCTTGTTGTTCATAGCCTGCCTGTCGCGCTCGACGTTCTAGCCTTTGAAGGTAAAGAACAGCTGAGCCAGCCGTTTTGTTATCGCGTGGAATTTACTTCCATCGATCAGGACATCGGGGCTGAGCGGGTGCTGGGCAAGACAGCGGAGTTCAGTCTGCATGCTGCGCCGCATACGTTGCCGATTGCTATTCGTGGCTTGCCGACGCCACCGGTTAACGCGCTGCGTACGTTGCATGGGGTGATTACTGGCTTCAAGCGGCTCTCAGGCTCCGCGGACGAGGCGCGCTACGAAGTTATCTTGCAGCCGCGCTTGGCCTTGCTCGGTCGCGGTCGGCAGTTTCGGATTTATCAGCATCAGTCGGTGCCGCAGATTGTCGAGAGCATCTTGCGCACGCGACATGATTTTGAGGGACAGGATTTTTTGTTCACGCTGGTTCGGGAGTATCCGAAGCGCGAGCAGGTGATGCAGTACGGCGAGAGCGATCTCGCGTTTATTTCCCGCCTGTTGGCGGAGGTGGGGATTTGGTACCGCTTCAGCAACAATGAACGCTTGGGTATTGCGGTCGTCGAGTTTCACGATGATCAGCGGCATTACATTCGGCCGCGGGTAAGTTTGCCGTTTAGGCCTCAGTCGGGGTTGGGCAGCAGCGGTGCGGACGGGGTCTGGCAGCTGCAGGTCAGTCATGAGGTGGTGGAAAAGAACGTTCACTTTCGCGCCTATCACCATAGAGATGCCAGTGCGTGGATGGATGGGGGTGTGGATCAGACCCGGGGTCATACCACGACTTACGGCGAGGCCTATCACTATGCCGAGCCGTACAAGGTGCTCGGCGACAAACTGGATCAGGATGAAGATTTAGAGGGGGAAAGCGGGTTTTTCTATGGCCGCCTGCGGCATGAGCGGTATCTGAACAACCAGACCCGGCTTAGCGGGATTAGCAGTAGTGCTTCGTTGGGATTGGCGCAAGTGCTGGCGATTTCCGGTGGTGCGCCGCAGGCGTTTGAACCGGGTGCGGTGATCACTCGGTTGAAGTTGCGCGCTGCGAGGGACCGCAGCTTTGAGCTTAGTTTCGAAGCGATTCCGTATTCCGAAAGTGTGTGTTTTCGCCCTCCGTTGCTGGTCAAGCCTGAGATAGCCGGCACCGTTCCGGCACGTGTGACCAGTTCGCTGGCTAACGATCCGTACAGCCACATCGACAGCGAAGGCCGCTACAAGGTCAACTTTCTGTTTGATCGCGACAGCTGGAAGCTGGGCGAAGAAAGCCTGTGGTTGAGGCTGGCCCGTCCCTACGCGGGCGATACCCACGGCCTGCACCTGCCGCTGATCTGTGGGACCGAAGTCGCTGTTGCTTTCGAGCAAGGCGACCCGGATCGGCCCTACATCGCCCATGCCCTCCATGACAATCGCCATCCCGACCATGTGACGCTGCTGCGCAGCGACTACAAGCGCAACGTGCTGCGCACGCCCGCCAACAACAAGCTGCGCATGGAAGATGATCGCGGCAAGGAACACATCAAACTCAGCACCGAGCACAGCGGCAAGAGCCAGCTAAACCTTGGGCATCTGGTCGACAACGAGAAGGATAATCGCGGCGAAGGCTTTGAATTGCGCAGTGATGGCTGGGGCGCGATTCGGGCGGGACGCGGGCTGTTCATCAGTGCGGATGAACAGACCAAAGCCCACGGTCAGCAGCTCGACATGGATGCCGTGATCGAGGAACTGGAGAGCGCATTGTCGGTTGCGCGCACCATGGCCCAGGCCGCGAGAAGTGCAGGCGCCATCGCCGCCGACACCGACAGCCACTCGCAGCTGAACGACGCACTGACTCACCTCACCGAACCCGGTCTTCTGCTGCACGCGCCGGCCGGCATCGGCATCATCACCCCTGAAGCGATCTGCCTGTCCTCCGGTCGCGAAAGCGTCGCCATCACCTCCTCGCGCTCAACCGACATCAGCGCCGGTCGCAACATCACCGGCACCGCCGAGGGTGCGATCAGCCTGTGCGCAGTGACCAAGGGCCTGCAACTCAAAGCGGTTCAGGGCGATGTTCAGCTTCACGCGCAAACCGGCGCGCTGCACGCACTGGCCAACAATGACATCAAGATCGAAAGCCTCGGCGGCCGGATCGAAATCAGCGCCCCGGAAGAGCTCCTCCTGAATTGCGGTGGCGCGTTCATCCGCATCAAGGATGGCGAGATCGAGCTGGGGGCGCCCGGCAACATCTATCAACGGGCCGATTATGTGCTGAAGGCCGGTGCTACCACGCTGACGACTCCGGTGACGCCAATACCTTATGGATACGCGGCGGGGTACACCCTGATCGACGCGCAACAGGCCGCTGCCCGTTTCGTCCGTTACCGGATCACCACGCAGAATGGCGAAGTGTTCAACGGCGTGACCGATAAGGACGGCAGAACCATGCCCGTCCACACAATGTTGCCCGGACACGTGGCGATCGACTTTCCGCAGCCTGAGGAATGGCTGAAGCCGCGGCCGAAGCCTGAGCCTGAGGAGGAAGAAGAGGAGGAGGAAATCACCGAAGGCATCACCCTGCGCATTGGGCTGTTCTTTGACGGGACGGGAAATAACCAGAGCAATGCGGCGGCGACAGAACGGTGCCGGCGGCAGGATCTGGAGAGTTTTAGCAGTGAGGAACTGGAGAGCATTGCCGCGACGTGCAAGCAGTATGGGTTTGGAGAGTTTGACGGTAGTGCGTT
>NZ_DASVUM010000083.1:0-7916 GCF_036387035.1 Pseudomonas sp.
ACGAACGTCGCACCGCCATAGCGCGCGGGCATCGCGTAGAGGTGGCCGCCGTGGGCGCTGATGATGGACTGACAGATCGCCAGCCCCATGCCCATGCCTTTGTCCTTGGTGCTGAAAAAGGCATCGAACAGCTGATGCATGTCGCCCGGATCGATTCCGCGACCGCTGTCTTCAACGCTGACCACCGCGTAATCGCCCGCCACCACTTCGCTGGTGATCGACAGCCGCCGCAGCACGTGATCGCCGGCGCTCATGGCGTCCAGCGCATTGAGGATCAGGTTCAGCACCACTTGCTGCAGCTGCACACTGGACGCGCAAACCCGCGCGGGTGAACAGGTCAGGTGCGTGGTCATCAGCACCCGCTGTTGCTCGACTTCGACGCCGGTCAGCGCCACCACGTGGCGAATCACGTCATTGAGCAGCAGCCTGCGCCGGTGGTGCGGGCCCTGTCGCGCCAGGCTCTGCAGCGCATTGACGATGTCACCGGCGCGCCGGCCCTCGGCGACGATGTCGCGCAGCCCGGACAACGCTTCGTCCACCTTCGGGTTTTCGCGATTGAGCCAGCGAATCCCGGCGGCGGCATTGGACACGATGGACGCCAGGGGTTGATTGATCTCATGGGCAATCGAGGCCGCCAGTTCACCCATCACCGTGGCCTGGGCGACAGTGGCCAGGCGTGCGCGGGCGGCGCGCAGGGCAACTTCGACATCCCGGCGCCGCGCATTTTCGTGCTCCAGCGCCTGATGCAGCCGCGCGGTCTCCAGAGAGACCGCCGCCTGGCTGGCCAGCAGTTCCAGCACTTCGGTGAGACAGACCGTAAACACGCCCGGCGCGAGATTGTTTTCCAGGTACAGCACGCCGAGCACCCTGCCCTGTTTGAGCAGCGGCACGCACAGCGCCGAGCGTACCGGGTGGCGGCGCACGTACTCGTCCGCAGCGAAGTAGGCGTCGGCGCAGACATCGTCCAGCACCAGGCGCTGGCGAGTGCGCATCACCCGGTACAGGATCGACAGCGGCAGGTGGTGTTTGTCGGGCACCGTGTCCACCAGCTCAATACGCAGGCCGTCTTCACCGCTTTCGCCGACCGCAGCGATTACCGGCGCCTCGTCGTTCACCCGCAACAGCAAGGCCCGCTGCGCGCCGGCATGGATGATGGTATTGCGCAGCAGGGTCTCGATCAGCCGGTCCTGCTCGCTTTCATCGCGTAGCGCGTGGGCCGATTTCATGACAGAGGACAGGTCCAGCGCCTCGCGACCGCCGGCAAACGTGATCGAGGCGCGCCCCGACCACGCCCCCTGCACCGGCAGCGCAGGGTTCGGGCCATGAGGATGCGTGTTGCCAGCCCCCTCACGCAGACCGTCGGACAGGTCAGGAGGCAGGCCGGGAATGTCGCGCCACTGCTGCCACTGGCCCAGCATTTCGCTCAAATCCCGGTGCAGCGCGACAGCGCTCTGGTAGCGGTCGTCCGGATTTTTGGCGATCAGCCGATGCACCAGGTGTTCCAGAGGCGCAGGGATATCGCCGCGGTACTGGCTCAGGGGCAGCGGCAGGCGCGCCACATGGCAATACACCCATTCCACCGCATCCACGGCGTCGAACGGCAATCGGCCGGTCAGCCATTGATAAAACGTCATGCCCAGCGAATACAGGTCGCTGCGTTGATCCGCCTGCCGCTGCACCCGCCGTGCCTGTTCGGGCGCCATGTAACCGAGCGAGCCACACAGGGCGTCGGACACCGGCAGGTGCGGAGCCGACTGCACGTCAACGCTCAGGCCGAAACCGCTGAGCCGGACCACGCCGTCGGCGTCTTCGATCAGGTTGCATGGCTTGATGTCGCGGTGCAGCAGCCCGGCCTGATGGGCGCCGACGACGGCGGCAGCGGCAGCAATGGTTCTGCGCAAAAAGGCCTCGATGGACAGCGGCGCTTGGCCGTCATCCTGCCGAGTTGCTGCGCTGGCATCCTCGCGCACCAACAGCGTGCCTTCCGGCCCCGACAGCAGCGCCACGGGCTGCACCGCCCATTGCGGCATCAACCGGGCCGCCAGTGAAAACTCGTGTTCCAGACGGCGACTCGCGTTGATCGACGCGTCGGGGGCAGGCCGGACGATGCGCCAGTGGCGGTCCTCCAGAGGCAGCGTGACCCGGTAATGGGCAAGCTCACCATCAACAAACAGCCACTGCCAGACGAGCTGCTCCAGCCACTGGGGGCCGAACGCCCCGGCGCTGGAGATAGCGGTGTACGGCCCGTTGAAAATACTGCTCATGAAAACCCTTTATAGACCCTGTCCGGGTGCTTCTTCCCGGCTCAAGCCGGTCCTGCTCAAACCACCGCGTAACCGGTAGGACCGGCTTCACCCCGCAAGGCGCATAGTCACTTCGCCAGGCAGCCAAGCCGGTCGCTCATCTTCAACAGCTCGATAACGTTACGCGCACTCATTTTGGTCAGGACGTGCTTTTTGTGGACCTTGGCCGTGACTTCGCTGGTGCCCAACTCCACCGCGATCTGCTTGTTCATCTTGCCGGTGATCAACAGCGCCATGACTTGTCGTTCCCTTGGCGTGAGGCTGTCAAACCGTGCTTTCACGTCGACCGTCAGGCAGCGCTCGTCGATGCTCGTCGCGTCGCAGGTCAACGCCTCGCGCACCAGATCCAGCAGTTGCTCCGGCTCGAACGGCTTTGTCAGGAACTCGCGAGCGCCGGCCTTGATGGCGCGCACGGACATGGCGATGGTGCCGTAGCCGGTCATGAAGATAATCGGGAAGGTCTGGCCTCGCTCCAGCAAGGTCTGCTGCAGATCGAAGCCGGTGCCTTGGGCGAGGTTGACGTCCAGCAGCAGGCAAACCGGGCCCTGACTCAACGGCCGGGCCAGAAACGCCTGGGCGCTGTCGAACACCTCGCAGACGATGTCCGCCGAGTGCAGCAGGCGCTGCAGCGAGGTGCGAATGGCGGCGTCGTCGTCCACCACATAAACCTTGGGGGTCACGCTCATAAAAGGTTCCGTCGCATCAACGGCCAACGGCCAGTGCTCTCTGATGCCGCGCATGATACCCGTCGGGCCCGACCGGCACAGCCCTGATGCTTTGCAGCGTGGCCAGCGCCGACGGTGGGTCGCACTCCTGCGCACGGGGCGCGCGAACGTCCACCGGGGCGGCGTCCTGGGCGCTGAGCGTCAGCAGGCAGGCGCGGGTGGCCGCGAGCATCCGGTAGAACCGGAAAGGGCCCTGGGCTGTGACCATCAGCAGCGACTTGGTCGCCAGCCGGACGATGCAGTCCATGATGCAGGCGCGCGGCAGGCGGGTGCGCTGCAAGGCATCGCACGCACGTTCCAGGGTGAAGCGACCGTCCAGCTCGGCCAGCCGCCGCAGCACGGTGCGCTCCTCACGGCCGAGCAGGCGCAAGCTCCAGGCCAGCGACGCCTGCAGCGTTTGCTGACGCGGCGGCGCCGTGCGCAACGACGCCGAGAGCATGTGCAGGCTGCCGTCCAGGCTCGCCACCAGTTGGTACAGCCCCAGAATGCAGGCCCGGGCGGCGGCCATTTCCAGCGCCAGCGGCATACCGTCGAGACGGCGGCAGATTTCCCCCACCAGCTCCACGCTGTAATCGTCCAGTTGCGCATCGCCGTCGGCCGGCAGATGGCTGTCCAGCGCACGCCACTGGCGCAGGAATAACTGCGCCGCGGCGCTGCGCAGAATAATCTCCGGGGAGGTGTTCAGTTCGGGGATATCGAGGGGCGGCACTTGCAGGCTGCGCTCGCCGGCAATGCGCAACGGCTCGCGGCTGGTGGCGATGGCGCGCACCGCCGGCACCCCGCGCAAGATCACTTCCAGCAAGCCGGCGACGCTTTCCGCCAGATGCTCGCAGTTGTCCAGAATGATCAGCCCCGGCTGCTGTTGCAGGTGACGGATCAACCCTTGCGCGTCCAGATCGCCGCTGCTGCAGTCCAGGCCGACGGCGCTGTAAAACGCGTCCAGCAGCAGCTCGGCGCATTGCAGTTGCGCGAGCGGCACGAAGTACACAGGGGTCGTGCCGGCATCCAGCAACGTCTGGCCCAGTTCGGCAGCCAGGGCGGTTTTTCCGACGCCGCCGGGGCCAATCAGCGTGACCAGCGCGCAACCCTCGGCCAGCGTGGTGCTCACTTCATCCAGCAACGCCTGGCGCCCGAGCAAGGCGACGCGCGCCGGCAACCGGTGATGGCAGCTCACGCCCTGCAGCGCGGAGGGCGCGCGGGTCTCGGGGTCGAGGCCTTCCCCGCCCAGCAGCACGTAACCACGGCCCGGCACGGTGCGGATCTGCTCGCGGTCGCTGCCCATCGCCTTGCGCAACGCGGAGATATGCACCTGCAGGTTGTTTTCTTCAACCACGGTGTCCGGCCAGACACTCTGAAGGATCGTTTCCTTGCTCACCAACTGACCTTGATGGCGCAGCAACACGTCGAGAATATCGAAAGCGCGGGTGCCAATGCGCATGGCGACCCCGTCTTTGAACACGTCTCTGTGCTCGCGGGAGATCATCGTCTGACCGAGACTTATCATTTCATGCAGTCCTTGGAAGTGACGTCGCAGGCCCTGATTCGCTGAGTGTCGTCCGGGCAGGGTTTTAACCGCGGAGGCACTCAGCGCAGCTGTCCATGTTTAACCGGTGTCCATCTAACCAGTTAAAAGCAGCGGCTGATATTAGCTCTAGGGATAGTTCCCGCTCATTTCGAAGGTGGCGACAAGAAAATCCGCGCAGGGACGAGTGAACCCGCGATGCGTGGTTTACGCCCTGTGCCTATTTGAGCAACGGCACGTGAGCCGCACGTTGATAAGGGCCGTACTCGACCGGCACCCATTGGAAGTGCTTGTCGATGGCCACAATATGCCCGGTGCCGGGGAACGGCAGATGCGCCGCGGCGACCCAGATTTTCCGGCTCGCGGCCTCGGTGAAGACTTGGTCGCGGCTGGCGATGGCCTTCTGGCTGTTCTCGTCGAACGCGATGCTCACGGACGGATGATCGAACTGCACCGCGAGGCTGTGGATCAGGTCGCCGATGAACAGGATGGTCTGGCCTCGGGAGCTGAACTGGTACGTCGTGCTGCCCGGCGTATGCCCCGCTTCCAGTGCCGTGCTGACCTCAGGTACCGGCGACTGGCCAGGTGTGAACGTCTTGAACCGGCCAGCCGACACGTAGGGCGCGGTTGAATCCTGAGCAATCTTGAAGTAGGCCTTGGCCTGCTCCGGCACGCGGCCCAGGGCGGTCGGGTCGAGCCAGTAATCGGCTTCCGGTTTGGCGGCATAGACCGTGGCGTTGGCAAACACGGGCTTCTTGTCGGCGTCGACCAGTCCGCAGACGTGATCCAGGTGCAAATGCGTAAGCAGGACGGTGTCGATCTGGTCCGGCTGATACCCTGCCGCCTTGATGTTCTGCGGGAGCATGCCGGCCGTCTCGCCGATGCACTGCCCGGCGCCCGTATCGACAAGGATAAGGTGCTCGCCGGTGTTGATCAGAAAGGCATTGAAGGCGGTTTGCACGCCCGGTGTTTCGATGGCGCGACGGGCCAGCAACGCGCGTATCGCGTCGGGCTTCATGCCCTTGAGCAAGGTGGGCGACAAGTCGTTGTAGCCGTCGAACAGCGCAGTGACTTCGTAGTCGCCGACGGCCAGACGGAAATAACCGGGCACCTGAGTTTTCTGTTGGGCGGGCGCCTGGGCCATGACGACGGCGGAGCACAGCGCCCATCCAAGACCGACGGAACGGGTGAGTGAGGAGACGGATAAGCGCATGTAAGGCCTCGGATCGGAGAAAAAACGTTGCCCATACTGACGTGCCCCGGAACCGCCGCGCTTGAAGCAACGTGCTTCTTTCGCCAGCCCTGCGCCGCATCGGTTATAGACATCGCCCATGACCGTCCCTACATTGTTCGCGCGCCGTCGCGCCAGGCGGCCCACTTCTTTTTGCGGATATCGCCCATGTCGACCGTCGTCCCCCATTATTCGCTGGCGTGGAGCCTGCTCCTGCTGCTGGCTGACCTGTTGGCCTGGCACCTGCTGGCCGATCGCAACCGGTTGGCGCGCGTTGGCATGCGGCTGGCCGCGTTTGTCGCTTACAGCCTGGTGATCATCAATGCCGGCGTCAGCCCCCTGGAAGCGCCGGCGTGGCCTGACGACAGCGCGCTGCAATTCGGCGCAACGCTGCTGGCAATCGTCTGGTGGCTCTACGCCGCACGCACCCTCACCGTGGTCCTCGGGTTGGCGCTGACCCGTCGCGTCGGCCACAGCGGCCGGCTGTTGCAGGAGGTCATTGGCGCGGTGATCTTCCTTATCGCTATCGTGGCGGCAGCGGGCTATGTGCTGCAGTTGCCGGTCAAGGGCCTGCTGGCCACGTCGGGCGCGATGGCGATCATCGTCGGCCTGGCGCTGCAGAGCACGCTCAGCGATGTGTTCTCCGGGATCATCCTTAACACCACCAAGCCGTATCAGGTCGACGACTCGATCTCAATCGACGGCATGGAAGGCAAGGTCGTGGACATCGACTGGCGCGCCACGCATCTGCTGACGGGGGTGGGCACCATGGTGGTGATCCCCAATTCCGTGGCAGCGAAAGCCAAGATCGTCAATTTGAGCCGACCGGTCCATATTCACGGCGTGTCGATCAACATCATGATGTCACCGCACATTCGCCCGCGCCGGGTGCTGGATGCGCTGGAGCGTGCCCTGCAGGGCTGCAGCGCCCTGTTGCAGACGCCCAAGCCTCGCGCGGTGGTCAAGGAGACCAGCCCGACCACCATCGAATACGCGGTGACTGGCTTCATCAGCGACCTGAACAACAAGAGCGACGTGCGCAATCTGCTGTTCGATCTGGCCTATCGGCACCTCGAAGCGGCCGGTATAGCCTGGCAATCGGAAACGGCCGCCGAGGCCATGTCCCGGCCGCGGGCGCTGCTGGATGAGGTCAAGGTGTTCCGCACCAGCACCGCCGAGGAAAAGGACCAGCTGGCGCAAAGCATGGTGGCGCGGGAATACACGGCTGGGCAGACGATTATTGAGGTCGATGAAATCACTGACGGGTTGCTGGTGATCGCCACCGGCGTGGTGTCGGCGAGCGTGAAGGACGGCAATGAGGTGGTGGAAGCCGGACGCATGGGACCGGGCGAAGTGATGGGCGAACAGAGCGTACTGGCCGATACGCCGTCGCAAGCGCGCTTCACCGCCCTCACCTCCTGCGTCCTTTACCGCATCGATAAAGCCGCCACGCGCCAGGCCATGGAACAGCGCGTTGAAATCGTGACGGCGTTGAACAAGCTGCAGGCGGTTCGTCAGCAGGGCACACAGCACGTGCTGATGCGCAAACCGGTGGTGATCAAGAAGAATAACTTTCTGGGGTGGTTGCAGAAGCGCTGATGGTCGCGATTATTGTGTAGAACCGGCTTCGGCTGGGATCCGCCAGCGTGAACACCGGGAATGTTGCGGTGTGGCGTCCGACGCTTTCCCGGCTAAAGCCGGTCCCACAGGG
The DNA here is from genome assembly GCF_036387035.1 of Pseudomonas sp. Classification (GTDB taxonomy): domain Bacteria; phylum Pseudomonadota; class Gammaproteobacteria; order Pseudomonadales; family Pseudomonadaceae; genus Aquipseudomonas. Next base: position 7,493 of record NZ_DASVUM010000083.1, read on the forward strand.
AATCGCACGCGTTCAGTGGGACTGGCTTCAGCCGGGAATCCCACAGGTGATCGCACGCGTTCAGTGGGACCGGCTTCAGCCGGGAATCCCAACAGGTGATCGCACGCGTTCAGTGGGACCGGCTTTAGCCGGGAATCCCACAGGCGATCGCGCCCGTTCAGTGGGACCGGCTTCAGCCGGGAATCCACCGTAACCGCGCTCGTTCATTAAGACCGGCTTCAGCCGGGGATCCCAGTGATCGCACGCGCTCAGTAGGACCGGCTTCAGCCGGGAATGGGCCTTCAGCCGCGACGCAGCTTCAGGCAACGGAGCCTTCACCTTCCAGCAGCGAGCGCAGCATCCACGCAGCTTTTTCGTGGACTTGCATGCGTTGGGTCAGCAGGTCGGCGGTGGGTTCGTCGCTGACTTTTTCCAGCAGCGGGAA
>NZ_DASVUM010000084.1:0-4037 GCF_036387035.1 Pseudomonas sp.
CTGCGGTCATGGGCTTCTCTGGTGTTGTGGTTCCAGCGTCCTGCCGGGGATGAATGATCAGCCGCACGACCGTCCATGGCCGCGTTCGGTGCGAGTGACATTAGGGGCAGCCTGTGGCAGTTCCATGAACCGAAGATGACGGTCGGGTGGCAGTTTGGGGACGGTTTGACGAGGGATTTTTCGGGAGGTGTGTGGACAGGTTGGCGTGCAAGGGCGATCTAGCGGCCATGAGGGCTAGACAAGTTGTCTCGGATGTTGAAGCTTGGGCGGGTGGCTCAATGGCGAGGCTGAAACAAATATCTCGTGCCGCTGGTCCGTTGGCACAACGCTATGCATCCAGTTGGACTGGCGTGACCCGGGAATGGACGCGGAGTGTCCCGGGATGCATGCCCACGCAGAGCGTGGGTACGATCGAAATCGAGGGTGAACCCACTATCCCCTTCCCGGCTAAAGCCGGTCCCACTAACCGCGACGCGTGCATTCAGTGGGACTGGTTTTAGTCAGAAAATTGCAGGAAGGACTGGCGGAACACGATGCCCTTAGTGGGACTGGCTTCAGCCGGGAAGGCGTCTGGCGAAACACTGAATGATTGAGGGTGTTCACACCGGCCTCTTCCCGGCTAAAGCCGGTCCCACTAACCGCGACGCGTGCATTCAGTGGGACTGGCTTTATTCAGCAAATCTCAGGAAGGACTGCCGGAACGCGATGCACTTAGTGGGACCGGCTTCAGCCGGGAAGCCCTTGATCTGCTTTTGATCTTCCTGCGCAAGAAGCCCAGACACCACAAATCGCGACTTGGGTGCAGGCTGAACGCAGGTCTCGCTCCGTGGGCCGAGCCGCATGGATGCGGCGAGAGCTGCCCCCCGCCATGGATGGCGGATGGCAGCGGGCCCACGGAGTGAGATCGGAGTGAAGGAACCCGACGAAGTCGGGCCCAACCAGGAGCAGGCACCCTTGGTTACTTGGGGTGCCTTTCCAAGTAACTCGCCAAAGGCGAAACCAGAGGCCGTTAGGCCGACGCCCTTGATACTAGATCCGGAACGTACCCACCAGATGCTGCAACCGCGCAGTCTGGTGTTCCAGATGAGCGCAAGCGTCGAGGGTGGATTTCAGGTTGTCGACACCTTCCTGGTTCAGCGTGTTGATCTCGGTAATGTCAACGTTGATCGACTCGACCACGGCGGTCTGCTCCTCGGTCGCGGTCGCCACCGACTGGTTCATGCCGTCGATCTCGCCAATCCGGCGGGTCACGCTGTTGAGGCGCTCGCCGGCCTGATTGGCGATGGTCACACTGTTCTCGCTCTGACGCTGGCTCTCGGTCATGTTGATCACCGCGTCGCGCGCGCCGACCTGCAATTCCTCAATCATGCCCTGCACCTGCTGCGCCGAATCCTGCGTGCGGTGGGCCAGGTTCCTGACCTCGTCCGCCACCACGGCAAACCCGCGCCCCGCTTCCCCTGCCCGCGCCGCTTCGATGGCGGCGTTGAGCGCGAGCAAGTTGGTCTGCTGCGAAATGCCGGTGATGACTTCCAGGATCTGCCCGATGTTCGCCGTCTTGTTGTTCAGCGTTTCGATGTTCGCGCACGACTCGCTGATCTTCTCGGACAGCTGGTTCATCGCCTGGATGGTCTGGCTGACCACGCCCTGGCCTTCGCTGGCCAATTGCGTGGCTTCACTGGAATGCTGAGACGCCAATGCTGCGTTCTGCGCGATTTCCTGTGCGGCAGCGCCAAGCTGATTGATCGCGGCGGCCACGCTGCTGGTGCGGCTGGTCTGCTGATCGGAATTACCCATCGACGAATTGGAAGCACCGACGACCCGCGCCGCGACTTCACCCAACTGCCCGGCCGTCGACGCCACCTCACGAATGGAGCTGTGAATACGCTCGACGAAGCGGTTGAACGACTGCGCCAGGGCGCCGAATTCGTCCTGGGAAACAATCGCCAGGCGCATGGTCAGGTCGCCTTCGCCGTCGGCGATGTCCTGCATCGCCCGACCCATCTGGTGCAGCGGCTGCATGAGCACGCGGATCAACAGACCCAGCAGGACCATGATGATGGCGACCGCGATGACCATGGCCAGCAAGGCCGAAGAGCGGAACTCGCTGAGCATCGAGTAGGCCGCGTCGCGGTCGAGCACCAGGGCGACGTACCAGTTGGCCGACGACAGCCCTTCCACTTTGGTGAACGAGATGATCTGGCCTTTGCCGCCGGATTCGATTTCGGCAACGCCGGGCGCGATGGTCGGCGCGCCGCCAGGGTAAGCCTCGGAGACGTTCTTGAGGATCAGCTTGCTGTCCGGGTGAATCAGAATCTTGCCGTCGGCGCTGACGATGTAGGCATAGCCGTGGCCGCCGAAGTTCAGCGAGTTGATGGTCTTGCTGATGGCGTCCAGGGAGATGTCTGCACCGGCGACGCCGATCATCTGCCCTTGCTGGCGCACCGGCGTGGCCAGTGTCACCACCAGCTTGCCGGACGACGCCGCGATATACGGTTCGGTGACGATAATGCCCTGTGCGGCATCGGCCGCCTTGTACCAGCCCCGCGCGCGTGGGTCGTAATCGGCCGCGCGATTGCCTGCCGGCACGGAGAACATGACGCCGTCCTTGCTGCCGAAGTAACTGAGCTGGAAATTGTCCGGGTACACCGGCAAACCGATTGCGCGCTGCAGGCTGCTCAGCGCCGGACCGTCAACCGCGATCTGCTGCGCCATGGAGTTGAGCAACTGGCTGCGGCTGTCCAGCCAAGTCTGAATGTTTTGCGTGGTCAGGCTACCCAACTGTTGAAGGTCGGCGGCGACACTGCTTTTTAATGTTTGGCGCTGGCGATAGTCGTTCACCAGAATGAAACATGAAAAGGCAACTACCACTATCAGTGCAGCGGCCAGCAGGATCTTCCTGCTGAAACCCAGACGTTTGATCATATGCGTGTGTCCATAACCAGAGATAACAGCAAGGAGGGTGCGGTGCCCGTAGGTGCGCTGCGCGCGCGGCAAGCGAGAAAAGGCACGGCCTGAAAGATGTTTCGGCTGCAAACGCCGGGAGTTTAGGGCCGGTTGTCGCTGAAAGTTTGGGGTATGTATTTGAAGGGTGGAGTGTTTGAACGGCACTTCAAATGCGGGGCGTTAAAATGTTGGGTGGATCCAATAAAGACCGTTGTTTAAATAGGCTTAATTAACAAACGTCAAATACCGGAGTGGGTAAGAACCCGACTTTTTGCGCTGCCATGGGGACCTATTAACTTACGGGGACGCACTGTACATAACTTGAGTTCCATGAACCCAGGCGACGCGGAGCGTCGAGGGATGCATTCCCACGCGGAGCGTGGGAACGATCAGGCAGTCAGGTGCCACACCGAAAGATTTGTATCGCTGACGCTGGCCTCTTCCCGGCTGAAGCCGGTCCCACTGAAAGCAATGAGGGCAGTCAGTGCGACCGACTCTTGCCGGAAACCTGATGCATTCCCACGCGGAGCGTGGGAACGATCAGGCAATCAGGTGCCACATCGAAAGATCTGTATCGCTCACCCTGGCCTCTTCCCGGCTGAAGCCGGTCCCACTAAAAGCAACGTGTCCAGCCGGTGGCACCGACGGCGCCCCAGTAGGACCGGCTTCAGCCGGGAAGCCCTTGATCTTGATCTTCAGACGCGGGAAGTCCAGACGACACCAATCGCGACTTGGGTGCAGGCTGAACGCAGGTCTCGCGCAGTGGGCCGAGCCGCATGGATGCGGCGAGAGCGCCGTCAGGACATGGATGTCCGTTCGGCGCGGGCCCACGGAGCGAGACCGGAGTGAGGGAACCCTGACGAAGGAAGGGCCCAACCAGGAGCAAAAGCCCTTGGTTACTTGGGGCTTTATCAAGTAACTCGCCGAAGGCGAAACAGTCTGCCCCCAGGCAGACGCATTCGATCTTGATCTTGATCTCGACACAGAGCTGAACAACCTACGCCAGCCGCTCCTGCACCAACGCATTGCGAACAACGACCAGCATCGACTCGATATTCTGCGACCAATCCACCGTTGCGCAAATACGCAGACAT
>NZ_DASVUM010000085.1:0-12532 GCF_036387035.1 Pseudomonas sp.
CAGAAGGGTTTGAGAAACGCCGCGTCACTGGCCACGCCGTAATAGTGAATGTTCTGCCGATAAGGCATATTGGCGACCTGCGCGTTGCTGCACTGGCCAAATGACCCTGACGGGCACTCTTCCGAGTACGTGACCTCGGTCTTCTGATCCTTGAGCTGGGGTTTGCAGAACCCGTTATGGAACAGGTCTGGCGGGATGTTCAGATTCTCCTGACAGACCTTGACGTCCACTCGCTCGCCTTGGCTGTGCACGACGCACGACTCAGCCCAGACCTGCGACGACGTTAGTGCCGCCAGCACCCACACCAGCCGCATGGGCAGCCACCTTGCTCGCATCATTACCTCCGTCAGCGCTCATTTCAGGAGCGGTCCCAAGAATGGCCGACATACTGCAGAACATTCCCACGCATGTCATTGCTGGCCCGTTGGGCGCCGGCAAGACAAGCCTGATCAGCCACCTCCTTAAACAGAAACCTGAGGGCGAGCGCTGGGCTGTTTTGATCAATGAGTTCGGCCAGATCGGCCTGGATGCCGCGCTGCTCACGACCGGCGACGATGGTATCGCACTTGGCGAAGTGGCTGGCGGTTGCCTGTGCTGCGTCAATGGTGCCCCTTTTCAGGTTGGCCTCGGCCGGTTGTTGCGCATGGCCAGACCGGATCGCTTGCTTATCGAGCCGTCCGGGTTGTGACATCCGGTCCAGTTGATCAGGCAACTAAACGAGGCGCCCTGGGCCGGCGTTCTGGCGATTCAGCCCGGTGTCATGGTGCTCGACGCTCAAGCGATTGCCGACGGCAAAGTGCTGCCGGATGCGCAGCGAGAGGCCATGCCGCAGATGGGCCTGCTGGTGCTGAACAAGTCTGAAGGGCTGGACGCAGCAACGCGAAAGGCGATTGTCGACGCGCTGCCGGCGAGCGCACTGTGCTGGACGGATCGCGGCGCGTTGCCTCTGGATTCGTTGCCGGGTATTGAGGTGTACGCCTCGACTGGCGCGGGAAAGCTGGCCGTCCCCCGGTCGTTGGCGCAACTCCCTGCATCGTGGGCGGACCCGACGGTGCCAATCTGTCTGAGCCAGCAGCAGGCAGAAGGCTGGAGCATTGGCTGGCGCTGGCACCCTGATTGCGTCTTCGACGCTGCGAAAGTCCGGCTTTGGCTGCAAATCTTGGGCTGGCGGCGCGCCAAGCTGGTTATCCGCGGCGAAAAGGGATGGGTCTCAGGGAACGCGCTTAACGGGAGCAGACTGGATTGGGCGCCCAGCGAGTGGCGCAAAGATTCCCGGCTCGAGTTGATCTTCGACGAGCCTCAGGATGATGCCGTCTTGCAGAGGGCGCTGACGGCTTGTCTGGTCTGAAGCGAGTTATCCGCAGAAGATCACTGCTTCCACTTGTTGTGTTCCTGACGCCATTGGCTCAGCTGAATGATTTCCGCGGTGGGCTTCGGGTCTTTGATCTCGAACGGGTAGGGCGCCAGTTCTATCTGCGCGGCATGAGCGCCGAACATGGTGATCGTGCCCGGATGACGATGCTCACCGGTGACCGTGAACTCAAAGTTATACACCCGCGCCAGGCGCTTGCGGCCTTCATTGTCGCGCCTGAAGGCGACGCGTTTCAGCGCCACGTTGCCGTCGAGCAACTCGAGGTCTAGTTTGGCGCAGTGCTGTTTGACGCGTTCGAGCGCCCGTTCACGCAGACCATGGGCGTGCCACAGCCAGGCGCCGGCAGTCGCCAGCAGCATGAGGACAAAAATGTTACCCAGGGTCAGCATGGAAAAAGAACTCCAACAGAAGGCTTGCAGCTTAACTGTGTCGGGTGACAGACAGCCATAGCCCGAAAGTTTAATTTCGCTTCACTTCGTCCGGCATCGCCACTACTGTGCTTTCCCGGTCTCAGGAACCTGCCATGAAACGTACGCCCCATCTACTCGCCATCCAGTCGCACGTCGTGTTTGGTCATGCTGGCAACAGCGCAGCCGTGTTCCCTATGCAGCGTATCGGCATCAATGTCTGGCCGTTGAATACCGTTCAGTTCTCCAATCACACACAGTATGGACATTGGGCGGGGGAAGTCCTGGCGCCGCAGCACATTCCGGCCTTGGTCGAGGGGATTGCCGCGATTGGCGAGCTGGGCAATTGCGACGCAGTGCTGTCGGGTTATCTGGGAAGCGCCGCGCAGGGGCGAGCGATTCTGAGCGCAGTTGCGCAGATCAAACGCGCCAATCCGCGCGCCCTCTATCTGTGTGATCCGGTGATGGGGCATCCAGAAAAGGGCTGCATCGTGCCGCAAGAGGTCAGCGATTTCCTGCTGGACGAAGCCGCTGCGGTCGCTGATTTTCTTTGCCCGAATCAGCTGGAACTGGACAGCTTCTGCGACCGCAAACCCGAATCGTTGCCTGATTGCGTGGCCATGGCGCGAGGGCTGCTGGCGCGAGGGCCCAAGGCGATCGTCGTCAAGCACCTGGCCTACCCGGGGAAACCTGCTGACAGCTTTGAAATGCTGCTGCTGACCGAGCACGAAATCTGGCACTTGCGCCGACCGCTGCTGGCATTCCCTCGGCAGCCGGTCGGTGTAGGCGACCTGACCTCTGGTCTGTTTCTGTCCAGGGTTCTGCTCGGCGATGACCTGCGCAGCGCTTTTGAGTTTGCGGCGTCAGCGGTGCATGAAGTGCTGCTGGAAACCCAGGCCTGCGGCAGCTACGAGCTGGAGCTGGTGCGCGCGCAGGACCGAATCGCCCATCCGCGCGTCAGGTTCGAAGCGGTCCGGCTGTAAGCCGAACCCGGTGCTGGCTTAAACCGGCTCATCCTTTATTTCACGATAACGCTTCTCCAGTTCCTGACGGATCTGGCGGCGTTGTTGTGCCTGCACGTAACGGCGCTTGTCTTCGCTGTTGGCCGGCGTCAATGGCGGCACGCTGGCCGGTTTGCGCTGGTCGTCCACCGCCACCATGGTGAAGAAGCAGCTGTTGGTGTGACGAACCGAGCGCTCGCGGATGTTCTCGGTCACCACCTTGATGCCCACTTCCATGGACGTATTGCCGGTGTAGTTGACGGACGCCAGGAAGGTGACCAGCTCGCCGACGTGAATCGGCTCACGGAAAATCACCTGATCGACCGACAGCGTCACGACATAGCGTCCCGCGTAACGGCTGGCGCAGGCGTATGCCACTTCGTCGAGGTACTTCAGCAGCGTCCCGCCGTGCACGTTGCCGGAAAAGTTGGCCATGTCCGGGGTCATCAATACAGTCATCGACAGCTGGGCGTTTCCGGGTTCCATAGCGTGCTCACGGTCTAAAAAGGTCAGGAGGCACCCTGTTCAGGTGCTCGAATGCAGATTGGCTACAAAGCCATCGATACCGGGACGCCAACGGCCGCTCCGCCGTCACGCCCTGCACCCATCTGTTTCCATATATTGCACTGGCTTTTCCTGCTTTTGTGCGGTGTTAACCTGCCCAAGCCCTTGGATGGGGTAAATCCTGCGTTTCGGTCAGAATTTTCGGGCTTTGTTGGCGAGTTTTCGTACAGCAGTCGTCTCTCTTTCGGACGGATACGCGCATTTCACCAACTGCCAGCAGGAGCAGCGCCCATGCATGCCATCAGTTTTATTCAAGACCTGGCCGTGATCATGCTCGTTGCTGGTGTCGTTACGGTGCTGTTTCATCGGCTCAAGCAGCCCGTGGTGCTGGGCTATATCGTTGCTGGCTTTATCATCGGCCCGCACACCCCGCCTTTCGGCCTTATTCATGACGAGGACACTATCAAGACCCTCGCCGAACTGGGCGTGATTTTTCTTATGTTTTGCCTTGGGCTGGAATTTAGCCTGCGCAAGCTGTTCAAGGTGGGTGCAACGGCTTTCATTGCCGCTTTTCTCGAAATCATGCTGATGATCTGGATCGGCTATGAAATCGGCCAGTTCTTCGCCTGGAACACCATGGATTCGCTGTTCCTGGGCGCCATTCTGGCGATCTCCTCCACCACCATCATCGTCAAGGCGCTCAACGACCTGAAGATGAAGAACCAGCGCTTCGCCCAGTTGATCTTTGGCGTGCTTATCGTGGAGGACATACTCGGCATCGGCATCATCGCGCTGTTGTCGGGCATCGCCGTGAGCGGCACGGTCAGCTCCGGGGAGGTGTTCTCCACGGTGGGCAAGCTTTCGCTGTTCATGATTGTCGCCCTGGTTATCGGGATTCTGGTCGTGCCGCGATTGCTGGCCTATGTCGCGAAGTTCGAAAGCAACGAGATGCTGCTGATCACGGTTCTGGGCCTGTGTTTCGGGTTTTGCCTGCTGGTGGTGAAACTTGAGTACAGCATGGTTCTGGGGGCCTTTTTGATCGGCGCAATCATGGCCGAATCAAAACAGCTGGCGAAGATCGAGCACTTGGTCGAGCCTATCCGTGACATGTTCAGCGCCATCTTTTTTGTCGCGATCGGCTTGATGATCGATCCGAAGATTCTGCTCGATTACGCGTGGCCGATCGCAGTCATTACCGTCGCTGTGGTGCTTGGCAAGATGATTTCATGCGGGCTTGGCGCTTTTATCGCAGGTAACGATGGCAAGACTTCGTTGCGCGTGGGAATGGGGCTGTCACAGATCGGCGAGTTTTCCTTCATCATCGCAGCGCTGGGAATGACCCTCCAAGTTACCAGCAATTTTCTCTACCCCGTCGCCGTGGCGGTGTCGGTCATCACGACGCTGCTGACGCCTTATCTCATCCGCGCAGCAGATCCGCTCTCCCATACGCTAGGCGCCATTGTTCCTGCACGCATGGCGCGGGTGTCTGGCCACTACGGAGAGTGGCTGCGCAGTATTCAGCCCCAGGGGCAAGGCGCGGTGCTGGCCGCCATGATCCGAAAGATCCTGCTGCAGGTCGGCGTCAATCTGGCGTTAGTCATCGCTATCTTTTTTAGCGGAGCGTTCTTTGCGGAGAGGATTGGCGTTTATTTCAGCGACTGGGTCAGCGATGTCGGGCAGCAAAAAGCCTGGATCTGGGGTGCGTCCTTGCTGCTTTCGCTGCCGTTTCTGATCGCTGCCTATCGCAAGCTCAAGGCGCTGTCGATGCTGCTGGCAGAGATGAGCGTAAAGCCGGAGATGGCGGGCAGGCACACAGCGCGCGTCCGGCGGGTGATCGCCGAAGTGATCCCGCTGCTGTCATTGGTGGTGATTTTCCTGCTCATCGCCTTGCTGTCGTCCAGCATGTTGCCGACGCGCGAGTGGCTAATGCTGATAGGCGTCGTGGCTGCCGTCGTGGCCGCCGTGTTGTGGCGCTGGTTCATTCGGGTGCACACACGCATGCAGATCGCGTTGCTGGAAACCCTGGGCAACCACCCTGAGACCTGAGACCTGAGCCTTGAGGCACGCGCCTCAAGGCTATGTGAACGCGCGGTTATCTGTCTCAGCTTTCCAGCCAGACGTCCCGCGCCCAGTGCCAGACGGACTCCCAGCTTTCTTCGGTCACGAGTTCTTCTTCGCCAGACCACAGCACCACGGTGCCGTCTTCTTCAACGCAGTAGTAATCTTCGCCGTCCTGACAGATCGGGATCAGCTCGCGCGGTACGCCAATGTCCCAAGCCGTCGCCGCCACTTCCGGCAGATACGTGTGCGAGCCCGGATCAGTGACAGTCACAGGCTCAAGGCTGCCGTAGACCACATCGCTGACGGTCAGCAAGAACTCCTTGAAGACGAAGGGGATATTGATGAACAGCTGCTCTTCAACCTCGACCAGTTGGTCTTCATCAGGCAGCTCGAGCGGGACGGGGACCGGCTCATTGGCTTCACGGAGTTGTTCGATGACTTCTTCCACGACGTGGATCCTCTAACGATTTGCGCGGTTTATACAGTAGCTCAAACGCATCGCCAAATTAACTTGGCTCTATAAAAAACAGAACCCCGGAACAAGTCCGGGGTTCATTTGCAGCGGCTCAGCGGTATTAGCCGTTTTGGCGGATACCTGCCACCAGCCAGGGCTGGTTGTCGCCCTGGGCGCGTTCCATGTTCCAGCTTTCGCTGAACACTTCGCCCTGATCGAAGCGCGACGACTTCGACACACCGTTGAACGTCAGCGTAGCGATAGTCTTGTCGGCGCGGTCGTCCAGGCCTTCAAGCTGCACGGTGAGGTTGTCGATGAATGTCGACTGGAAACCCTCACCCAGATCGGCGCGTTCTTTTTTCAGGAACTGCAGCATCTGCGGGGTCACGAACTCGGCGATCTTGTCCATTTCGTTCGCGTCCCAGTGCTGTTGCAGCGACTGGAAGTGGCTACGCGCTGCTTCAAGGAAGCGCTGTTCGTTGAACCAGGCCGGCGCGTCGATAACCGGACGGGCTGCCGCTGCTGGAGCGGAACCGCCGAAAATCGAGTTCTGTGCCGGTTGTGGCTGTTCAAAGGTTTCACGCTGATATGGAGCACCAGCGGGAGCCATCTGTGGCTGCTGTTTGCGCCGACGCGCCGCGATGAAGCGGAAGATCACGAACGCGATGATCGCCATGATCAGGATGTCGAAGAACTGCATGCCCTCGAAGCCCCCGCCCATGAACATGGAAGCCAGAAGGCCACCGGCGGCGAGGCCGGCCAATGGGCCCAGCCACTTGGAAGCACCGCTTGCGGCAGGCGCAGGACGCCCGGCGGCGTTGGGTGCTGCGGCAGGCGCAGAAGGTGCTGTTTGGCGCGCCTGGTGACTTGGCGCCGAGCCCATGCTCTTGCCACCACCGAAACGCGCAGCATTGACATCGAGGCTCATGGTGAGCCCGATAATCATTGCCAAAGCGATGCTCAGAAAACGTTGCATAAGGGAATTCCCGTTTGTGGATTGCACGCGCGCCATGTTGCACAGGACAAATGGGGATGACCAGCAGCCATATGTTTCCGGCTTTTGCGTGATTCCTCACCTGCCTGTCCCACTTGGGTTGTAGGCAGGTAAAGAAAGTTCTGTAGGAAATATGGGGGGTGGATGTGGGAATGCAAGGGCTGCATCAACGCATCGTCAGTTGCCGATCAAACGGGCTCCAGCTTCGCGTAGCCCAGCATCAGCCACTTGCTGCCTTCCGAGAAATTGACCTGGACCCGTGCCTGAGCCCCTGAACCCTCGAAGTTGAGGATCACGCCCTCGCCAAATACCGCATGCTGCACGTGCTGACCCAGGGAGAACTGGCTCTGAGGAATGGCTTCGCCATCGAACAGACGACTCGGGGCCATGGTTTTCGAACCGCCGAACGGGCGGGTCACGCTGTTGGACAGCCGCACTTCCTGAATCAGGTTGGGCGGCACTTCCCGTACGAAGCGCGAGACCTTGTTGTAGGTTTCGCTTCCGTACAACCGTCGGGTTTCAGCGTAGGTCAACACCAGGTGCTGCATGGCGCGGGTGATGCCGACGTAAGCCAGACGACGCTCTTCTTCCAGACGGCCCGGCTCTTCCAGACTCATCTTGTGCGGAAACAGGCCCTCTTCCATGCCTACCAGGAACACGTACGGAAACTCCAGACCCTTGGCGCTGTGCAGCGTCATCAACTGAATGCTGTCTTCGTGCTCATCGGCCTGGGTATCGCCTGCTTCAAGCGAGGCATGGCCGAGGAACGCCGCCAATGGCGTCAGGTCCTCTTCTTCCTCGCTGTTCTCGAAGGCGCGCGCCGCGCTGACCAGTTCCTCAAGGTTTTCCACCCGGGCCTGGCCTTTCTCGCCTTTCTCTTCCTTGTGGTAAGTGATCAGGCCGGACTGCTCGATGACCGTTTGGGTCATCAGATGCAGTGGCATGTCTGCGGCCTTGGCGGCGAGGTTTTCGATCAGCTCGATAAACGCGCCCAGCGCACCCGCCGCACGACCGGCCAGCCCTTTGTTGGCGACCAGGAGACGCATGGCCTCCCACATGGAAACGTCGGCATGGCGGGCGTGCTCGCGGATGGCTTCGACGGTTTTTTCGCCAATGCCGCGTGGCGGAACGTTGATCACCCGTTCCAGCGCCGAATCATTACCGCGCCCGTCCAACAGGCGCAGATACGCCATGGCGTTTTTGATCTCGGCCCGCTCGAAGAATCGCTGACCGCCGTAAATGCGGTACGGGATGCGCTCGCGCAGCAAGGCTTCTTCAAGCACTCGGGACTGGGCGTTGGAGCGGTACAAAATGGCGATGTCACTGCGCGCAAGGCCGGTCTTGATCGCGCTTTCAATGGTCTCGACCACGTAACGCGCTTCGTCGTGTTCGTTGAACGCGGCATAGAGGCTGATCAGCTCCCCATCACCGACGTCAGTCCACAGCTCTTTGCCTAAACGGCCGCTGTTGTTGACGATCAGGCCGTTCGCGGCCTTGAGGATGCTCGCGGTGGAGCGATAGTTCTGCTCCAGGCGAATCGTCTCGGTGTCGGGGAAATCATCGGAATACTGGTGAATATTCTCAATCTTCGCGCCGCGCCAGCCATAAATGGATTGATCGTCGTCGCCGACCACCATCAGGCTGTCGCCACCTTGTGCGAGCAGGCGCAACCAGGCGTATTGAACAGCGTTGGTGTCCTGGAATTCATCCACCAGCACATGCCGGAAACGACGCTGATAATGCGCAAGCAGGCTCGGATTGTCGCGCCACAGGTCCAGGGCGCGGAGCAGTAGCTCGGAGAAGTCAATGACGCCGGCACGCTGACAGGCCGCCTCATAGGCTTCGTACACCGACTTCATGGTGGTCAGGAACAGATCACCGGAAGCCTGAATGTGCTTGGGACGCAGCCCCTCGTCCTTCTGGCCATTGATAAACCACTGTGCCTGCCGTGCTGGCCAACGCTGTTCATCCAGATTCAGCTCACGCATGACGCGCTTGACCAGTCGCTGCTGATCGTCGCTGTCGAGGATCTGGAAGCTCTGGTTCAGGCCCGCTTCCTGCCAGTGTGCTCGCAGCAAGCGATGCGCCAGGCCGTGGAAGGTGCCGACCCACATGCCGGCCGGGTTGATGCCCATCAACTGTTCGATGCGATGGCGCATCTCGGCAGCGGCCTTGTTGGTGAACGTCACCGACAGGATCGAGTGCGGCGAGGCGTTTTCCACCTGAATCAACCAGGCGATACGGTGCACCAGCACACGGGTTTTGCCGGAACCAGCGCCGGCCAGGACCAACTGACGACCCACGGGGGCAGCTACGGCCTGGCGTTGGGCATCGTTGAGGGAGTTAAGCAGAAGGGAGAGGTCATCGCGCATCGGGGCATTCTAGGGTGCCGTGAGGGCGTGGGCAAACCCTAACGCCGGCCGGTCGCGAATGTTGTCTGTCCGGCCTTTGCCGTCTGTAGATTTTATTTGATGACTGTTTGGTCTCGACGATCCCTTGTGTATCCTCCGCGCACGTTCAAGGCCACCTATTATAAGAACCGCCATGACCTTCAGCTTCGAAGCCCCGGCAGGCGTTATGGCGACACGACGTGTCATCTGCAAGCAGTTCGCGACCCAGCTTGCCGTCGAGCGCACCCGCCTTCTTTATCAGGGATCGCTGCTGCCGACCCTGTTCATGTTCATCAACGGTGTGCTCTGCGCGTGGCTGCTCTGGAGCCCGGAGCGTTACGTGCTGGTCGGCGTATGGCTGGGATGGCTGTCAGCGCTGGTGTGCCTGCGCGTGCTGCAAGTCGCTGCGTTCAGCTCGGCATCGCTTGAGCGGCGTGCACAACCGCTCTGGAATCGCATGTTTCTGGCCGGCGCCTGCGTCAGCGGCTTTACCCTGTCCAGCGCTGCACTTGTGCTGGTTCCAGCGCAAAGCCTTGCTCAGCAAGCGTGGGTGTTCGGCCTGATCGGCGCTGCGACGCTGTCGGCCAGCGTGGCGTATGCAGTGAGCATCCCGGCGTTCCTGACGTTTACGCTGCCGTGTCTGCTGCCGCCCATCCTCTATCTGTTCTGGGTCGGCGACGCGCAGCTGCACGGTTGGGGCTGGCTGGGCCTGATTGTGCTGTTGGCGCTGATCGTGGTCGCCGCGCAGGTCAACCGGTTGATCGAGCGAGGTCTGATCCGGCGATTTCAGAACGTGGCGCTCATCGAACATCTGCAGCAGGCGCAGACCGAAAGCGACGAACTCAACCGTGAGCTGACGCGTCAGTACGAAGAGCGCACCCGATATCTGACCCATTACGATGAGTTGACCGGCCTCGCCAATCGAGCGTTGTTCAACGAGCGGCTGCGCGAGGCTATTCAGCGCGCGCGGCATGGCGGCCGGACGCTGGCGCTGCTGCACATCAATCTTGACCGCTTCAAATTGCTCAACGACGGCTTGGGCCACGACATCGCTGATCAACTGCTGCGCCTTGTTGCGCGCCGGCTGAATGCCCAAGTGGCGGATGCCGATACCGTTGCGCGCTTGTCGGCTGACGAGTTTGCCGTGTTGTTCGACAGCCACGGCAATCTGACCACGCTGGCCCGGATCACAACACGCCTGCTGGCAAAGCTGCGCTCGCCCATATCGGTGTCGGGTCATGAGCTGGTTGTCAGCGCCTCTATCGGCATCGCCTTACTGCCCGGTTCTGCCCGGGACACTGCCGCATTGGTCAGCCAGGCGAATATGGCCATGCAGCACGCCAAGCATCTAGGCGGCGATAATTTCCAGTTCTACACCGAAAGCCTTGAGGCGCGGACACCCGGTCGTTTACAGCTTGAAGTTCAGCTGCGCCGCGCCATCGCAGAAGGGCAACTGGATGTCTTCTATCAGCCAAAGCTGGAGCTGGAAAGTGGGCGGTTGAACTCAGCGGAGGCACTGGTGCGTTGGCGTCATCCCGAGCGCGGTGTGATCTCGCCTGGCGAATTCATCGGTCTGGCGGAGGAAACCGGCCTGATCGCCAACATCGGTGAATTCGTGCTGCGCAAAGCGTGTCATCAGGCCTGCGAATGGCAGCGAGAAGGCCTCGCCCCGATCAGGGTATCGGTCAATCTGTCCGTGCATCAGATGCGCCAGGGCAAGTTGGTCAGCCTTGTGCGTCAAGTGCTCGAAGAGACCGGGCTCAAGCCTGAATACCTGGAACTGGAACTCACCGAGAGTCAGTTGCTTGAGAGCGTCGAGCACGTCATCACGACGTTCCAGCAGTTGCGCGCCCTCGGCGTAAGGTTGGCCATCGACGACTTCGGCACCGGTTATTCCTCGTTGAGCTACTTGAAACGATTTCCTGTGCACTGCGTGAAGATCGACCAGGCTTTCATTCGCGGGCTGAATGAGGGGGCGGAAGACGCAGCGATCACCAGGGCAATCATTGCGATGGCCCATAGTCTTGATCTCAAAGTGGTCGCCGAGGGTGTGGAAGACTGCCAGCAGCTGGAGTTTCTCAGGGCTCAAGGGTGCGACGAAGTCCAAGGCTATTTGATCAGCCGGCCCGTGGAGGCCGATGTCTTGGGCGGCATCCTGCGCAGTCGGTTGGCCGAAGCCTGGAGTCCTGTGCGAAAAGCCCTACACTGCAAAGCGACCTGAGCCTCAGCAATGATCGGTCGACCTCGGGAAGATCGTTTAACTGTGCGGTTTGCAGGTCATGTAGTATAACTACAAGAAAGCTACAGCCCGGCCCATCCTTCACTTGAGTCCTGCCCTTTGAATCTGTTGCAGCACATCGCCCAGTCACGCCATCTCTTGCGCAAGTCGGAGTTGAAAGTAGCCGATCACGTGCTGCTCGATCCGGCGGCCGTGATGCACAGCTCCATGGCCGATCTGGCGCATGCGGTGGGTATCAGTGAGCCGACCATCGTGCGTTTCTGCCGTGCCATCGGCTGCACCGGTTTTCAGGACCTGAAACTCAAGCTGGCGCAAAGCCTGGCCGCCGGTGCGAGCTTCGGGCAGTTCGCCATTCACGAAGACGATTCGGTCGCCGATTACAGCCTGAAGATTTTCGACACCACGCTGCATACGCTGATAGAAGTTCGCGAAAAACTCGATCCTCACGCCTTGCAGGCAGCGGTGACGGTCATGGCTGCAGCGCATCGTGTCGAGTTCTATGGTTTCGGCGCGTCAGGCGCGGTCGCGGCTGACGCTCAACATAAATTCTTCCGATTGCTGCTGACGGCGGCGTCCTACTCGGATCCGCACATGCAGGCGATGTCAGCCGTGACGCTCAAGCCCACCGATGTTGCGGTGTGCATCTCCCAGTCGGGTCGTTCGAAGGACCTGCTGATCACGGCCAATCTGGTGCGCGAAAGTGGCGCCAACCTCATCACTCTGTGCCCGAGTCAGACGCCGCTGGCCGAGCTGTCCACGGTCAATCTTGCCATCGACGTGCACGAAGACACTGAAATCTACACGCCGCTGACCTCACGCATCGCGCACCTCGTGGTGATCGATGTCTTGGCGATGGGCGTCGCGATGGCGCGCGGTCCAAGCCTGGTCAATCACTTGAAGAGCGTGAAGCGCAGCCTGCGCAGTCTGCGGTTGTCGCCGAAGTCGATCAAATCCTCCGAGGATTGAGCACTCGCTGCGCAGTGCTGAAACCTTCACCAACCTGTAACGCTTCCGACGCCTGATCGTCACCGCTTCCCGGCACTCTGTACTCCCGCACACGAATGGGAGACAGGATATGCCTCGGCACTACGATGACTCGCAGCAGCACAG
>NZ_DASVUM010000086.1:0-51080 GCF_036387035.1 Pseudomonas sp.
GACATGCTTCGGGCCATCCGCAGGAGTAAACCGTCAGCTTAGCGCCCCGAGCGCTCACGGCATACCCGCTCAGGCTGATGGCCCGGCATCACTGGGCTGGATGTAGCCGGCTGCCAGGCATTCCTTGGCGCTTTTGCGCAGCTTCTTGATCAACCGTTCCTGACGCAAAGCGTCCCCCTTGTCGCGGCAGGCTTCGACATACACCAGCGCCACCGCCCGGCTTGAACTGAAGAAGCGCGCACCTTTGCCGCTCTGATGCTTGATGAAGCGCCGTTGAGGGTCGGTGCTGATGCCGCAGTACAACGAACCGTTGGCTGCGCGCACCAGGTACACAAACCAGGATTTGGCAGGCGCATCTTCCCCCAGGGGGGTGATGGCGATTTCGATTTCAGGCATGCGGGACCGCGGCACAGTGATCAAGGGTGAAGATTTTACCAAGCGTCAACGCCCGGCTTGAAAAGCTTTCAGCCCTTTCTGTCCCTGTGCACGGATGGCGTTCTGCACAAACGGCGCCCAGCCCAGTAACGCACCTCTGGTCCCCAGCGCTTGGCGCGACCAGCGCCATAAATCGAACTGGTCGTGGTGCTCGCAGATTTTCCCGTCGCGAAACACAAACCGCGCCTGAATATCGTTGATCACCGTGCGCCCGGTCTGGCTGAAGAGGTAGGTGGCAACCCAATGGGCGGCGCCGGTCGTTGCATCCGCACGGACGTGATCGAAAATCACCGAAAAGTCACGGGCGCGCGACGTCAGCATGCGCCACATGTCGCCGGCTTCTCGCCCGCGCAACTCACCAAACACCGGGTCGGAAAACACCACGTCTTCGCTGTAGCACGCGGCCATCGCCTCGGCGTCGAGGCGGCTGAACGCCTCATAAAAGCGCGTGATCAACGCGCTGTTGTGCTCGCTGGTAAGGGTCTCGCTCATGCGAATGACGTCCATGGAAAAGAGGTGCCTGCACGATAAGCGGCTGCACGGCGTTTTGCCACGAGCATTCGCACGGGAAATGCCGTCCCTCAGACTTTCTCGCTGGTGACGTCCACATAACGCGCACGTCCGGCGCCGAGGCCGGCAATGATCGCGGCGGCACCGATGATCCCGAAGATCCAGCCCACCGAGTCCCAGTTGCCGGTCCAGTCATGCACCACGCCTACTGCGAAGGGCCCAAGCGATGCCAGCGTGTAGCCGAAGCCTTGCGCCATGCTCGACAGGTTGGCGGCGACGTGAGAGTCCCGCGAACGCAAGACGATCAGGGTCAGCGCGAGGCTGAACGTCCCGCCCTGCCCCAGCCCGAGCACAATGGCCCAGGCCCACAACTGCTCCAGCGGCGCGTACAGGCAGCCGAACAGGCCCGCCAGGGTCAGCAGCATGACCAGCACGATCGCAATGCGCTGATCCTTGCCGCGAGTGGCGAGCCAGGGAGCCGCCAGCGAGCTGACCAGTTGCACCATGATCGAGCCGGACAGCAATAAGCCGGCTTCAGTGGCGGTGAGACCGCGGCCGATAAGGATGGATGGCAACCAGCCGAAAACGATGTAGGCCAGCGAAGATTGCAGGCCCATATAAAAGGTAACCTGCCAGGCCAGCGGATCGCGGCGCAGACCGCGCACACGATAAGCAACCTGATGCTGGCCGTGGCGCTGACGCGTCTGTGGCCACCAGAAGATCGCCGCGAGAATCGCCGGGACGATCCAGAATCCGAGACCCAGACGCCAGTCGCTGCCGTTGCCGTTGCCGTTACCCAATGCCTCGCTCAACGGAACGGTGGAGCCCGCCGCCACCGCCGCGCCCAGGCACAGCGCCATGGTGTAGACGCCCGTCATCGCACCGGCCTGTTTCGCGAAGTCGCGCTTGACGATACCGGGCAACAACACCCCGATGATGCCAATGCTGGCGCCCGCCATGACGCTGCCGGCAAACAGGCCGAACTCACCCAGCGAACTGCGCAAAACGATCCCGCAGGCCAGCGTCAGCAGTATGCCCAGCACCACCCGTTCGCTGCCGAAACGCCGTGCCAGAATCGGCGCAAGCGGCGCAAACAGACCCAGGCACAACACGGGCAGCGTCGTCAGCAAGCCGGCCGTGGCCGCAGAAATCCCGAGACTGCGTGACACCTCACTCAGCAACGGCGCCATGCTCGACAACGCCGGGCGCAGATTGAGCGCCACCAGCACCAGGCCCAACAGCAGGAACCACGGGCGTTTGAGCACGGGATGTTGCTGCTGCACTTGCTCGTCATCCGCTTCTGCATCGATCAGCAGCTTGTCGATATCGTGAGGGGTCGAAGCATGGGAACGGGTACTGCTCGCCGTCGGCGCCTTGGTCGTCATGGGATTCTCGTGGGGGCAGGAGGATGTAACAGCGCAATTGCGCAAGGCCCAATCCTGTTGGAGATCGAGAGAGAACACAAGTTTTACGAAGATTGCGTACAGTTTTGCAGCGCAGGTGAGGTGATCACCCATAAAAAACCCGGGCACAGGGCCCGGGCTCTTTGCGTAGCGGCTACTGACTCAATGCAGGATCTGGCTGAGGAACAGCCGTGTGCGGTCGCTTTGCGGGTTGTCGAAGAAGTCGTTTGGTGCGGCTTGTTCGACGATCTCGCCCTTGTCCATGAAGATCACGCGGTTGGCCACGGTGCGGGCGAAGCCCATCTCGTGAGTCACGCAGAGCATGGTCATGCCCTCTTCCGCCAAGCCCACCATGGTGTCGAGCACTTCTTTTACCATCTCCGGATCGAGGGCAGAGGTCGGCTCGTCGAACAGCATGATTTTCGGCTTCATGCACAGGGCGCGGGCAATCGCCACACGCTGTTGCTGACCACCGGAAAGCTGGCCCGGGTACTTGTGCGCCTGCTCCGGAATACGCACGCGCTCCAGGTAGTGCATCGCGATTTCTTCGGCCTTGCGCTTGGGCATCTTGCGCACCCACATCGGCGCCAGCGTGCAGTTCTGCAGGATGGTCAGGTGCGGGAACAGGTTGAAGTGCTGAAACACCATGCCGACTTCGCGGCGGATGGTTTCGATCTGCTTCAGGTCAGACGTCAGCTCGGTGCCATCGACCACGATGCGACCCTGCTGGTGCTCTTCCAGACGGTTGAGGCAGCGAATGGTGGTCGACTTGCCTGAGCCCGACGGGCCGCACAAGACGATACGCTCGCCCTGACGCACGTTCAGGTTGATGTCTTTCAATACGTGGAACTGGCCGTACCACTTGTGTACGCCTTCCATCCGGATCATGCCTTCGGCGCCCAGAGGCTTACTGATAGCTTCACTCATCACAAAACTCCTAACGCTTGTGGCCTGTGTCCAACTTACGCTCCAGGTGCATGGAGTAGCGGGACATGCCGAAACAGAAGATCCAGAACACCAGGGCCGCGAACACGTAGCCCTCGGTCGCCATGCCGAGCCACTTGGGGTCGGCGGCGGCTTGCTTGACGCTATTGAGCAGGTCGAACAGGCCGATGATGATCACAAGGCTGGTGTCCTTGAACAACGCAATGACCGTGTTGACCAGGCCGGGAATCACCAGCTTCAAGGCTTGCGGCAGAATCACCAGCCCCATGCGGCGCCAGTAACCGAGGCCCATGGCGGCCGCCGCTTCGTATTGACCCTTCGGAATGGCCTGCATGCCGCCGCGAACCACCTCGGCCACATACGCCGACTGGAACAGGATCACGCCAATCAAGGCGCGCAGCAGTTTGTCGAAGTTCATGCCTTCAGGCAGGAACAACGGCAGCATCACCGACGACATGAACAGCACGGTGATCAGTGGAACGCCCCGCCAGAACTCAATGAACGTCACGCACATCACGCGGATTGCCGGCATCTCGGAGCGACGCCCCAATGCCAGCACCACGCCCAGCGGCAACGCGCCTGCGATACCCACCGTGGCGATCACCAGGGTCAGCATCAAGCCGCCCCACTGACTGGTTGCGACCTGGTCCAGGCCGAACACACCGCCATGCAGCAGGAAGTAGGCCACGATCGGGTAAATGAACAGGAACGACAGGCCGTAGATCGCTTTGCGCGGCATCACGCTGATGAACAGCGGCGCGACGCCGATGATCGCCAGCCAGACGGTCAGATCGACCCTCCAGCGCAGGGCCTGAGGGTAATAGCCGTACATGAACTGGCCGAAGCGCTGCTCGATGAACACCCAGCAGGCGCCCGCCTTGGTGCAGTCTTCACGCGTGGTGCCGACCCAGTTGGCATCAAAGATGGACCAGCTCAGCAACGGCGGAACAACCAGCCAGATCAGGTAGATTGCGAACAGGGTCAACAGCGTGTTGAGCCAGTTCGAAAACAGGTTCTGGCGCATCCACGCCACCGGGCCGAAGACTTTGCTCGGCGGTGGCATGTCGGGTTTGAAAATATGGGATGTCATGCGCGTTTCCTCACCGCTCGATCAGCGCAATGCGCTTGTTGTACCAGTTCATCAGCAGGGAAATGCTGATACTGATCGCCAGGTACACGCTCATGGTGATGGCAATGACTTCGATGGCCTGACCGGTCTGGTTGAGCACGGTACCGGCAAACAGCGAAACCATTTCCGGGTAGCCGATACCGGCGGCCAGCGAAGAGTTCTTCGCCAGGTTCAGGTATTGGCTGGTCAATGGCGGAATGATCACCCGCAGCGCCTGCGGAATGATGACCTTGCGCAGCGTCGGGCCAGGACGCAGACCCAGCGAACGCGCCGCCTCGGTCTGGCCGTGGCTCACCGATTTGATGCCCGAACGCACGATCTCGGCGATGAACGCCGCCGTGTAAACCGTCAAAGCCAGCGTTAGCGCCAGCAATTCAGGGATCAACACCCAGCCACCGACAAAGTTGAAGCCTTTTAGCTCAGGCAATTCCCAATGCAGCGGCGCACCGAAGATCAGCGCGCAGAGCGCCGGGATCACGATGAACAGCGCAAGGCCTGCCCAGAACTTGTGGAACGGCACGCCCGTGGCTTCGAAGCGCTTGTTCGCCCAGCGTGTCATCAGCACGATGGCAACGATCGCCAGCACCACACTGATCACGAACGGCCAGGCCGCATCGGTGGCAATGGCGGCCGGCATGTTCAGACCACGACTGCTGACGAAGAACGAGCCGAAAAACCCGTGGGCAGCCCGCGGCCCCGGCAGTGTCAGGAACACGGCGAAGTACCAGAACAGGATCTGCAGCAGCGGCGGAATGTTACGGAAGACTTCGACGTAAACCGTCGCCAGCTTGTTGATGATCCAGTTGTTGGACAAGCGCGCGACACCGACGATAAAACCGAGCAGGGTCGCGAGGATCACGCCAATGAATGTCACCAGCAGCGTGTTGAGTAAACCGATCAGGAAAACCCGCGCGTAGGTGTCCGACTCCGTGAACGGGATCAGATGCTGCGCGATGCCGAAGCCGGCACTGTTTTCAAGGAAACCGAAACCTGAGGTGATCCCCCGGTGTTGCAGGTTGGTCTGGGTGTTATCGAACAGATACCAACCCATCGCGACTACGGCGACAACCGTAATTATCTGAAATAGCCACGCACGCACTTTAGGGTCGCTGAGGCTGAGCCTCTGCTTTGGTGCGCTGATTTGATTTTGCATGGAGTGCCCCGGAAGAAATGCAACAAAGCGCCCGGCTGCCTTTACGCAGCCGGGCGCAGGTCAATCAACGCACAGGTGGTGCGTATTGAATGCCGCCAGCGTTCCACAGAGCGTTCTGACCGCGGTCGATTTCCAGAGGAGTGCCCTTGCCCAGGTTCTTCTCGAAGATTTCGCCGTAGTTACCGACTTGCTTGACGATTTGCACGACCCAGTCTTTCTTCAGTTTCAGCTGCGGACCGTAATCGCCGTCAGCACCCAGCAAGCGGGCCACGTCAGGGTTCTTGGTCGACTTGGCTTCAGCTTCGACGTTCTTGGAGGAGATGCCCGCCTCTTCAGTGTTCAGCAGCGCGTAGCCAACCCAGCGAACAATGGTGGTCCAGTCTTCGTCGCCACGCGCGACAACAGGGCCCAGTGGTTCTTTGGAAATGGTTTCAGGCAGAACCACGTAGTCCTTCGGCGAAGCCAGCTTGGAGCGCTGTGCGTACAGCTGGGATTTGTCGGAGGTCAGTACGTCGCAACGACCGGATTCCAGCGACTTGGCGCTTTCGTCGGAGGTGTCGAAGGTGATCGGGGTGTACTTGAGGTTGTTGGCGCGGAAGTAGTCCGAGACGTTCAACTCAGTGGTGGTACCGGCTTGAATACAGATGGTCGCGCCGTCCAGTTCCTTGGCACTTTTCACGCCCAGCTTGCTGTTGGCGAGGAAGCCAACGCCGTCGTAATAGGTCACGAAGCCCGGGAACACCAGACCCATGCTCGCGTCGCGGGAGCTGGTCCAGGTGGTGTTACGCGACAGGATGTCGATTTCGCCGGACTGCAGCGCGGTGAAGCGCTCTTTGGCGTTCAGCTGGCTGAACTTGACCTTGGTCGCGTCGCCAAAAATCGCAGCAGCGACAGCGCGGCAGAAGTCGGCGTCGATGCCCTGGATCTTGCCGCTGGCGTCCGGAACCGAGAAGCCTGGCAGACCGTCACTGACGCCACACTGAATAAAGCCCTTCTTCTGAATGGCGTCCAGCTTGGCACCCGCTTGAGCGAACCCGGTCAGGCCGAGCGCTGCAGCGGCGGCCACTACAGCCAGGGTGGATTTCAACATCTTCATTCAAACCTCCAGTTTGCTCTTTGTTGTGTAGGAGCCTTAGCCCCGTCGCACCCTTGTGAGGCATTCATGACCCGTGCTGGCTTATTTTTGGGTCATGCGACGTTGAACCCGTTTTACCGCCACCGACGCCAGGCATCTGGTCATCGCGTGATCGGCATGTTGCGAGTCCAGCAGACTGAAGCCCCATGATGTCCTTGAACCCCGAGGTTCAAAGCGAATCGTGCCGGGAATCCTGCTCGATGATTCCATGCTGCCTCTGACGCAACACCGGGCTGTCTGCTTGATAGCCTATTAGTGTTACCGCGCGAGGTGAGCGCCTTCACTCCGCGGGTTGTGTAGCAAAGCCCGTACCACCATGCTGGCAATGTCGAATTAGCGACAGGTCAAGATCAAAACTTGTAACCTTGCGACATCTTGATTCGAACGCTGACGCCCCGGCGCACCGCCTTAAAGCGCTGCGACGAGGGCATTGCACACTTATGGAGCACACATGACTGAACCCTTGATCATCGAGCCGGAATCGGCCGTCGACGCCTGCGTGATCTGGCTGCACGGACTGGGCGCTGATCGCTACGATTTTCTGCCCGTCGCCGAGATGCTGCAGAAGTCGCTGAGCACCACACGGTTCATTTTGCCGCAGGCGCCCACTCGGGCCGTCACCATCAACGGCGGCTACGCGATGCCCAGCTGGTACGACATCAAGGCGATGAGCCCGGCCCGCGCCATCGACATCGATGAACTGGAAGGCTCGGCGCAGCGCATCATTTCGTTGATCGAGCAGCAACGCGACAGCGGCATCGACCCGGCCAGAATCTTTCTGGCCGGATTCTCCCAAGGTGGCGCGGTGGTGTTGCACACGGCCTTCTTGCGCTGGGAAGGACCGCTGGGCGGCGTGCTCGCGTTGTCCACGTATGCGCCGACCTTCAGCGACGAGATGCACCTGTCTGCCAGCCAGCAACGTATCCCGGCCTATTGCTTGCACGGCAGCAACGACCCGGTGGTTTTGCACGCAATGGGGCGGGCGGCTTATGAGCATCTGAAGGCGCAGGGCGTCACCGTGACATGGCAGGAATACCCAATGGAGCACGAAGTGTTACCGCAGGAAATTTCCGACATAGGTGTCTGGCTCGCGGATAAGCTTCGCTAGCCCACTCATTTGATCCTTCCAATTACGTTGCGGATTTGCTAGGACACTACGCGGCGCCGGGTTCTTGCTTTACACTCCCCGGCGTACATTCCTAAATCAATCGATGAGATCACCGTGCTCAAAGCACTTAAAAAGATGTTCGGAAAAAGCGAGGCTGAGCCGCTCGCGCCTGCCGCTCCCCTTCCCGCCCGCCAGCGCCAGACCGAAAGCGTTTCCCGGGAACCGTCCGCAGCACCCGTGCACGCGCAATCGCCCGAGCACGAGGCAGCCCCCGCATTGGCCGTACCGCCGGCCGCCAAGGCAGAACGCCCGCGCCGTGAGCGTGCGCCCAAGCCCGTCGTCATTCCCTGGAAACCCGAAGATTTCGTCGTCGAGCCCCAGGAAGGCAAAACCCGCTTCCACGACTTCCCTCTTGCTCCTGAATTGATGCACGCCATTCAGGACCTTGGCTTCCCGTACTGCACGCCTATCCAGGCGGGCGTTCTGGGTTACACGCTCAAAGGCCGAGATGCGATCGGCCGTGCTCAGACAGGCACAGGCAAGACCGCCGCCTTCCTGATTTCCATCATTACCCAGCTCACCCAGACGCCTCCGCCAAAAGAGCGCTACATGGGTGAACCGCGTGCGCTGATCATCGCGCCGACCCGCGAGCTGGTGGTGCAGATCGCCAAGGATGCCGAGGCCCTGACCAAGTACACCGACCTCAACGTGATGACGTTCGTCGGCGGCATGGATTTCGACAAGCAACTCAAGCACCTGGAAGCTCGCCACTGCGACATTCTGGTCGCCACGCCAGGCCGTCTGCTGGACTTCGCCCAGCGCGGCGAAGTCCACCTGGACATGGTTGAAGTCATGGTGCTGGACGAAGCCGACCGCATGCTCGACATGGGCTTCATTCCTCAGGTCCGCTCGATCATTCGCCAGACCCCGCACAAGGGCGAGCGCCAGACGCTGCTGTTCTCCGCCACCTTCACCGAAGACGTGATGAACCTGGCGAAGCAGTGGACAACCGATCCGGCAATCGTCGAAATCGAATCGCTCAACGTCGCCAGCGACACCGTCGAACAGCACATTTATGCCGTGGCCGGCGCCGACAAGTACAAGCTGCTGTTCAACCTGATCAACGATAACGGCTGGGAGCGGGTGATGGTGTTCGCCAACCGCAAGGACGAAGTCCGGCGTATCGAAGAACGCCTCGTGCGCGACGGCATCAACGCTGCGCAGTTGTCCGGCGACGTGCCACAGCACAAGCGCATCAAGACGCTGGAAGGCTTTCGTGAAGGGAAGATTCGCGTGCTGGTGGCCACCGACGTGGCCGGCCGCGGAATTCACATCGACGGCATCAGCCACGTGATCAACTTCACGCTGCCGGAAGTACCGGACGACTACGTTCACCGTATTGGCCGAACCGGTCGTGCAGGCGCGGATGGCGTATCGATCAGCTTCGCCGGCGAAGACGATTCGTATCAGTTGCCATCGATCGAAGAAAAACTGGGGCGCAAGATCAGCTGTGAAACGCCGCCGACCGTGTTGCTACGGCCTGTTGTGCGCGTGCAGCGGGCGATTCCAGCGGCGGAATGACGCCACACATCTGTAGGAGCGTGACTCTACCGGCTACTTCCAGCGATCCGCAGCCTTGTGGTCGCTGTCACGCCCTTCGACCCAGCGCGGCCCTTCTGAAGTGTTTTCCTTCTTCCAGAACGGCGCACGGGTCTTTAGATAATCCATGACGAAATCGCAGGCTTCGAATGCCGCCTGGCGATGGGCGCTGGCCGCCGCGACGAACACAATCGGCTCGCCAGGTTGCAACTCGCCCACCCGGTGGATCACCTCAAGCTTGAGCAGCGGCCAGCGTTGCTGCGCTTCGTCGACGATTTTGAGCAACGCTTTCTCGGTCATGCCGGGATAGTGCTCGAGAAACATTCCCGCCACCTCACGGCCGTCGTTGAAGTCACGCACGTAGCCGATAAAGCTGACCACTGCCCCCACGCCAACATTGGCATCGTGCATGGCATTGACCTCAGCACCGGGATCGAACGCCGCGGCTTGTACTCGCACACCCATATCAGCCTCCAGTGACGGTCGGGAAGAACGCCACCTCATCGCCCGGCTCAACCGGTTCGTCCAATGAGCACAGCGACTGATTACGGGCGCACATGATGCCTTTCTCGCCGAGCACCTCCCACACGCCGCCGCGCTCAAGCAAATGCTGGCGCACGGCGTCAACGGTGGCGAACGCGCCTTCGAGGTGCTCGCTCTCGGTGCCGAGGGTTTCGCGAAAACGCGCGAAGAACTGAACTTGAACGTGAATGGTCATCGGGCACTTACCGGTTCGTCAGCAACGAAGTGCCCGCTTTTACCGCCGAGCTTTTCGAGCAATCGCACGTGTTCGATGGTCATGCCACGGTCCACCGCTTTGCACATGTCGTAGATGGTCAGGGCGGCGATGCTGGCGGCCGTCAACGCTTCCATTTCCACGCCGGTCTGGCCGGAGAGTTTGCAGCGCGCGAGGATGTGCACGCTGTCGGGGCTTTCGGCGGTGAGTTCAACTTTCACGCCCGTGAGCATCAACGGATGGCAGAGAGGAATCAGGTCGCTGGTTTTTTTCGCCGCCTGGATACCGGCGATGCGCGCAACGGCAAATACGTCCCCTTTGGGATGCCCGCCCGCTACGATCATTTGCAAGGTTTCGGGCAGCATGCGCACGCGCGCTTCGGCCACGGCTTCACGGAACGTCACGGCTTTTTCAGTGACGTCGACCATGTGGGCGCGACCTTGGGAATCGAGATGGGTAAGCACGGGATAACTCCTGAACAGGAGCGGGGATTGTAACGCCGATGCGGCACGAACGGCACCGCGCTGGGCGAGAAACCGCGTCAGGCGCGGGGTCGTAGGAGCCGGCTTGCTGGCGAATGCAATGGATCAGCCGCCGATGCAGTGCATGACCGAAAGCGTTCGCCAGCAAGCCGGCTCCTACACGTCCAGCGGTAAGTGGATATTCATGTAAGGCGATGGACCACAGTTTACAGATGGCTCTCCGCGTATTCAGCCAGGATGGAGCGTGGAACACCTTGCAGGCTGATGTGCACGCCGTTGGGGAAGTCTTTGAAACGCTCCGTCAGGTAAGTCAGCCCCGAACTGGTGGCTGACAGGTAA
The DNA here is from genome assembly GCF_036387035.1 of Pseudomonas sp. Classification (GTDB taxonomy): domain Bacteria; phylum Pseudomonadota; class Gammaproteobacteria; order Pseudomonadales; family Pseudomonadaceae; genus Aquipseudomonas. The sequence continues at coordinate 10,975 of NZ_DASVUM010000086.1, forward strand.
GGAGTGTCGATCTGCGCCAGGTTACCCAGGCAGACCACCTTGGAGCCGGCGCCCGCACGGGTGATGATGGTTTTCATCTGGTGCGGCGTGAGGTTCTGGCACTCATCGATCAGGATCAGACTCTGCTGGAAGCTTCGACCTCGAATGTAGTTGAGGGATTTGAACTGCAGCGGCACTTTGCTCAGGATGTAATCGACGCTGCCATGGGTGTTTTCATCGTCCATGTGCAGCGCTTCCAGGTTGTCGGTGATCGCACCAAGCCATGGCTCCATCTTTTCAGCTTCGGTGCCGGGCAGAAAGCCGATCTCCTGGTCGAGCCCCTGCACGCTGCGCGTGGCGATGATGCGGCGATAACGCTTGCTGACCATCGTCTGTTCGATGGCAGCGGCCAAGGCAAGAATCGTTTTGCCCGAACCTGCTGCGCCAGACAGATTGACCAGATGAATATCCGGATCGAGCAGTGCGAACAGCGCCAGCCCCTGATAAATGTCGCGCGGTTTCAGCCCCCACGCCTCCTGGTGCAACAGCGGCTCCTGATGCATGTCCAGCAACAGCAGTTCATCGGGCTTCACGCCTTTGATCCAGCCCACGAAGCCTTGCTCATCAATAATGAATTCGTTGATGTGCACGGCCGGAATCTGCTCGATCATCTGCACCTTATGCCAGGTACGCCCATGATCCTGACGGGTATCGACCTTGCTGACCCGGTCCCAGAAAGAGCCGGTCATGGTGTGGTAGCCACGGGAAAGCATCGACACGTCGTCGACCAACTGGTCGGTGCTGTAGTCTTCCGCTTCGATACCGCAGGCGCGCGCCTTGAGGCGCATGTTGATGTCTTTGGTGACGAGCACGATGCGCGTGTCCTTTTTCAGCGCGTGCAGGTCAATCAACTGGTTGATGATGATGTTGTCATTGAGGTTGTCGGGCAGCAGCCGGTTGGGCTCTTGCCGCTTGTTCATGAGGATAGACAGGTAACCTTTGAAAACGCCTGTACCGCGGTCGATCGGTACGCCTTGTTCGACCTCCTCCGGGGTCGCTTCGCCGAGTGTCTTGTCAATTAACCGGATCGCCTGCCGACATTCGGCAGCCACCGAGTGCTTGCCTGCCTTGAGCTTGTCCAGTTCTTCCAGGACCGTCATGGGCAGTGCAACGTGATGTTCTTCGAAATTCAGAAGCGCGTTTGGATCATGGATCAATACGTTGGTATCGAGCACGTAGAGGATTGGTTGGTTAGAGGAAGGGCTGCGTCCGTGGTCATCCATACTCGCTCACCTTTGTAGTGGCTAGGTGACGCAACACGCTGCGATGCTGCGCCACGAAAAGGCCGTCGAGCTTTCTCCTTGAGGCAGGAGAAAATTGCGCAAAGTGGGGTCTGGAATGACGCCACCTGTCTTGCAGGTTTCGGCGGTCTGTTGTCGTAATACCGCAAAACCGATGACATAAAAACGCGTTTCAACGCTTTTTGAAGTTTATTTCTCAGGGGGCCAATTACCCCTTGGCGGATGGGGCAGGCGCGTTTACAGTCGGAAGTCCGGTCTGGGAGAAATCCTCAGAAATTTCCGACATTCCCCCTCGTCATTCCCGTTCCTGCTCCCCTTGCACGCCCTGACCATCCGCGGGATCCGACTGCTCGGCCGGCGCCTCGGCGGCGTCATCGTCCGGCGTATCAGCGTCCTCATCCTGGGCATCGGCTTCGTCCGCCAGTTGCTGCGGGTAGATGTGGCAGTCTTCCCACATCACGCCGCTTTGCGCGGTATTGGCCATCAGCCACGGCACCGCCTGCTGTGGCTTGTCCGTACTGTCATGGAATACCACATTGCCGCGCCGCCACAGCAGCATCAGCGTGAGCACCCGATTGGCGGCCTGCTCGGCGCTGATACGGCCGGTGCTGTCCTGGGAGTCAATGTTCCACAGCGAGACCCGGAGTTGTTGATCCCGGAAGAACGGCGCGCTGTCCGCACGACGATGACCGTAAGGCGGGCGGAACAGCGGCACGAAATTGTCCGGCAGCACCTGCTGAACCAGCGCGGCCGTACGCTCGATGGAATCTTGCCAGTCGCGCCAGTGCGCATGGGACCTGAACTCCCAGCCCTGCAGGCCGACACATTGCTGACGGTAGAGCGTTTGCAGCGCCTGAGGCGACGAGTTCTCGAGCCGACTTTGCAAGCCCTTGCCCAGCACAAAGAAGGTTGCGGTCAGCTTCTGTTGGCGCATGAAGTCGGCCAGCCAGTCGGTGGCGCCGTCAGCGACGGTCGGACCGCTCTCGAAATTGAGCAGGAAGGTACGGTCCGGCATCTCCTCGCCGCTGAGCTCGTCGGAGTTGTAGCGCTCGATCTCGCTGCTGGTTTGCGGGAACAAGGCGGCCATGCGCAACAGTTCGTTCAGGTAGCGCTGGTTAAACGCATCCGCCGGCGCTGCCCATCGCGCATAGAAAGAGTCGTCGGCGACTTTATATTCAGCGGCGCGCTGGCGCAGCATCGGCACGTCATCGACCAACACACAGAACGAGGCGTCGGCTTCACAGGTTTTTTCAGCGAATTGCCAGTTCTGGAACAGGCGCGTCCACAACCGTGTGCGGATCAGGTTCACCGTCGGCAGGTTGATCTGGCGCAGACCCAGGCGCGCGCCAAGCTGGGCATCGCTGAGGTTTTCGCTTTCGAGCAACTGGTGCGCGAAGCTGAGAATCTGCGCGCGCGAAGCCACATCGAACAGCTGCGGCGTTTCCAGAGCCTCCGGCCAGACACTGCGATCCAGCATCGCAATATCGCCCGTGGCCGCTTGTGCGTTGAGCCCCAGAAGGCAGGCTCCGATCAATAACAGCATGCGCAACACAACGTGCTCCCAATCCTTGATAAATAGGCCGAAAACCGGCGAAGCACTATAGCCGGATTTTGCTCCGGGCCAGAATGCCGTATCGCGGCACCACGGCTGGAGGAACGCCACCTATCACCACCATAGCTGGAGTGATCGGCACGCAACCCCTAGAATCGCCCGACGATTAAAGGAGACCTGCCCATGCTGATGGTGATTTCCCCAGCCAAGACCCTCGACTTTGAAACACCGCCTGTCACCAAACGCTACACACAGCCGCAGTTTCTGGACCATTCTCAGGAGCTCATCACCCAGTTGCGAGACCTGACGCCGGCGCAGATCGGTGAACTGATGCACCTGTCAGACAAACTCTCAGGCCTTAATGCCGCCCGCTTTGGCAGCTGGAACCCGGCGTTCACGCCCAAAAATGCCAAGCCGGCGCTGCTGGCATTCAAAGGCGATGTTTACACAGGCCTTGCCGCCGACACCCTCAGCGAAGCCGACCTGGATTACGCCCAGAAGCACCTGCGTATGTTGTCCGGGCTCTATGGATTGTTGCGTCCTCTGGACCTGATGCAACCGTATCGTCTGGAAATGGGTACCAAGCTGGCAAACGCCAGGGGCAAGGATCTTTATGCCTTCTGGGGCAACCGCATCAGCGAGTGGCTGAACGATGCGCTGAAAGAGCAAGGCGACGACGTACTGCTCAATCTGGCATCGAACGAGTATTTTTCGGCAGTAAAGCGTCCGTCACTCAATGCCCGGGTGATCGAAACAGAGTTCCGCGACCAGAAAAACGGCCAGTACAAGATCATCAGCTTCTACGCCAAGAAAGCCCGGGGGATGATGAGTCGGTTCGTGATCTCCGAGCGCATCAGTAAGCCCCAGGACCTGACGCAATTTGACGTCCATGGCTATCGCTACGACAAAGCGCTGTCGTCGCCCGACAAGCTTATATTCCTGCGCGATGAACAAGACGCCTGAGCTGCCACCCTTCCCTTCTCCAGCACGCATTGCCCGGTGATGCAATCTCCGGGCAAAGCGACGCCATGGGCTCCCCGCTTCGGTGCATTGATCAACACCTTTGAGTGGCCGTTTAAGTGCAACTGAGTAGATCCCACCATTCGAATGGGCTGACCCCTCCAACTGACTGCCAAAGTAAAAAGTGATCCAGGTCGCAAATCTCGACACTTAGTTAGTTCATAAACACGTATTTTCGCAGACGAACGGTAGTGCTGGCGGCTAATTGGCGCCAACCATAAGGCGGAAACTAACGTGCCCTTTTTTTCTCAAAAATTTAACAACTTTTTTTGCAGATTCTGGCGCCTTCATTTGAACTAGTGGCACTCTTCCCTCCAAGCGGACCAAACCCTTATAAACTAAGGCTGGGACCGCTGCCGGCCTCCCGCCGAGAGCCGTCGGTACCCAGCGGGTGTTACGAAAAATCTCAAAAAGAGGACGAGCGGCCCGGAACTTATGGGGATTGCCCACGCTCCTACATCCCGTAACAATTCTCGTCCCCCATGTAAGACATCTCTTACATGGCACATGGACAGATCTGGAAAGTTGCTTCTCAACGAAGTTAGACCCGTCGGTCAGGTGGTACGTACAAGGAGTCACGCACCAAACTAGTTGAAGTGAATTGAGCTAGCACCATTCGGGTGCCCGCAGTCGTGAATCGGGGCTGATTCATCGGGAGACGGCCAGAAGCCTTGTCCCAGACGGCCTGAGCGCGACGCGCAAACCATCCGCTGGAGTGCTTGCCACATCCCAGATCGGGAACCTATATAAATATGTATGGGCTACTCGACGCTTTGGATCTGTAGCATTCGGGTTTGCCTTTCATATAGGTAACTCACCCTTAATTCTGCCTGTGCTTGTCCCGCGACATTCATTTGTTGTGCGTACGAGTGCGCGAAAGTTGTAAGACAGTTTTTATATTCGGCCAACTAATGGCGTAAACATCGAGGAGATTACTATGCGTATCAGCATCTTTGGTTTGGGCTATGTCGGTGCAGTCTGCGCCGGTTGCCTCTCGGCGCGTGGTCATGATGTTGTTGGTGTGGACATCTCCGCTGCCAAGATCGATCTGATCAACAAAGGCAAGTCGCCAATCGTTGAGCCAGGTCTGGGCGAGTTGCTGGAAACCGGCATCAAGACGGGCAAACTGCGCGGCACCACGGACTTCTCCGAAGCCATTCGCGCCACTGACCTGTCGATGATCTGCGTCGGCACGCCAAGCAAAAAGAACGGCGATCTGGAGCTGGACTTTATTGAGTCGGTCTGCCGTGAAATCGGCTTCGTACTGCGTGACAAGAGCACCCGTCACACCATCGTCGTTCGCAGCACCGTTCTGCCGGGCACCGTGGCAAACGTCGTCATCCCGATCCTCGAAGACTGCTCGGGCAAAAAAGCCGGCGTCGACTTCGGCGTTGCTGTAAACCCAGAATTCCTGCGTGAAAGCACCGCGATCGCCGACTACGACCGTCCGCCAATGACCGTTATCGGCGAATTCGACAAGGCCTCGGGCGACGTTCTGCAGTCCCTGTACGAAGAACTCGACGCGCCGATCATCCGCAAGGACATCGCCGTTGCCGAAATGATCAAGTACACCTGCAACGTATGGCACGCGACCAAGGTCACCTTCGCCAACGAAATCGGCAACATCGCCAAGGCAGTCGGCGTCGATGGCCGTGAAGTCATGGACGTAGTGTGCCAGGACAAGGCGCTCAACCTGTCCCAGTACTACATGCGCCCAGGCTTCGCTTTCGGCGGTTCGTGCCTGCCGAAGGATGTCCGTGCCCTGACCTACCGCGCCAGCACACTGGACGTTGAAGCACCTCTGCTCAACTCCCTGATGCGCAGCAACGTGTCCCAGGTTCAGAACGCGTTCGACATCGTCGCCGCCAGCGACACCCGCAAAGTCGCGCTGCTGGGTCTGAGCTTCAAGGCCGGTACCGATGACCTGCGCGAAAGCCCACTGGTCGAGCTGGCAGAAATGCTGATCGGCAAGGGCTACGACCTGAGCATCTACGACGCCAACGTCGAATACGCTCGCGTTCACGGCGCCAACAAAGACTACATCGAGTCCAAGATCCCGCACGTTTCGTCCCTGTTGAACTCGGACTTCGACGCGGTCATCAACAACTCCGACGTCATCATCCTGGGCAACCGTGACGAGCGCTTCCGTGCACTCGCCAACAACGCGCCAGCCGGCAAGCGTGTGATTGACCTGGTGGGCTTCATGAAAGGCACCACCACCGAAAACGGTCAAATCGAAGGTATCTGCTGGTAACACACAGCAAGCTGCAAGCCACGAGCTGCAAGTTTCAGGCTTCATCCCTCCAGTCCCCGGCGTCCGCGCCTGCGACTGGAGGTTTGAAGCTTGCGGCTTGAGGTTGCAACTGACTTAGGGATACACACTATGCAAAGGCTGAAGCACTGCTTCCTCCAGGCCGCAGGTTGGCTGTTTTATTTAAGTTTGCTGGCGGCCATTGCCATGGCGCTGCCTGCATCGCTGTTTGACTCGCATTCCAAAAATTTCATTTTCCTGGTCGGTATCGTCGGCATCTGGCGTTACTCGATGGGCGCAACGCACTTCGTGCGCGGCATGATTTTCCTTTACATCGTCTACCCGCATTTGCGTCGCAAAGTGCGCAAGCTGGGCAAGGCAGCCGATCCCTCCCACGTGTTCCTCATGGTCACCAGCTTTCGTATCGATGCGCTGACCACCGCTCAGGTGTACAGCTCGGTGATTCGCGAAGCCATCAACTGCGGCTTCCCGACCACCATCGTGTGCTCGCTGGTGGAAATGTCCGATGAGCTGCTGGTCAAGGCACTGTGGGCCAAATACAACCCGCCGGAACACGTGAAGCTCGACTTCGTGCGCATTGCCGGTACCGGCAAGCGTGACGGCCTGGCGTTCGGTTTCCGCGCCATCTCCCGCCACATGCCTGACGACCGCGCCGTGGTTGCGGTAATCGACGGCGACACCGTGCTCGCTGAAGGCGTGGTGCAGAAAACAGTTCCGTGGTTCCAGCTGTTCGGCAACGTCGGCGGGCTGACCACCAACGAGTTCTGCGAAGTGCGCGGCGGCTACATCATGAGCGAGTGGCACAAGCTGCGTTTCGCTCAGCGTCACATCAACATGTGTTCGATGGCGCTGTCCAAGCGCGTGCTGACGATGACCGGCCGTATGTCGGTGTTCCGCGCAACGGTGGTAACCGATCCGGTTTTCATCGCCGACGTGGAAAGCGACTCGCTGCAGCACTGGCGTCTGGGCCGCTTCAAGTTCCTGACCGGCGACGACAAGTCCAGCTGGTTCAGCCTGATGCGCCTGGGCTACGACACGTTCTACGTGCCGGATGCCGCGATCAACACCGTTGAGCACCCGCCGGAAAAGAGCTTCCTGAAGGCCAGCCGCAAACTGATGTATCGCTGGTACGGCAATAACCTTCGCCAGAACTCCCGTGCATTGGGCCTGGGCGTGGGTCGTCTCGGCATCTTCACCAGCATCGTGCTGTTCGACCAGCGCGTGTCGATGTGGACGTCGCTGCTTGGTCTTACCGTTGCCATGCTGGCGAGCCTGAAATACGGCATCGAATACCTGCTGGCGTACCTGCTCTGGATCGGTATCACCCGCTTGATCCTGACGCTGTTGCTCTCGTGCAGCGGCCACCGGATCGGGCCGGCCTACCCGATCATTCTGTATTACAACCAGATCGTCGGCGCCCTGATGAAGATTTACGTCTTCTTCCGTCTCGACCGACAGTCCTGGACCCGCCAGGACACAAAACTGAGCCGCGACATGGCGAGCTTCCAGGGTTGGTTCAACACCTGGTCGTCGCGGACCATGACTTTCTCGGCTGGCAGCATCTTCGTTGCCGTGCTGCTGACAATGGTCTGAACGGGCCTCTGACCGAAACAATGGATCAACTCGATTAATCAGGAATTATCACCATGAATACAGCCGTGAATGCCAATGTCGTCCATGAATCCGAAGCCCAGCGTCAACACGCACGGGTCAAGATCCCGGCCAAACTGCGACTGCTCAATGGCCAGCCGAACGCCCCACTGGTGCGTGTCGAAGACCTTTCAGCTGGCGGTTTGAGCTTTGTTGCTCCTGCCAACCTGCGCCCAAGCGTGGGTCAGGTCATCAAGGGTCGTCTGCAGTTCCTGATCGACAACCTCGGTCTGGCGATGGACATCGACCTGCAAGTGCGCACCATCGACTCTGCCACTGGCCGGGTTGGCTGCCAGTTCCAGAACCTCGAACCCCAGGACATCGCCACTCTGCGTCAGTTGATCACGTCGCACCTGTCGGGCGATCTCATCAGCATGGGCGAAGTGCTCGCGACCCTGCAGCGCGACAACTTCACCAAAGCGCGCAAGAACAAAGACTCCGGCAGTGGCCAGAGCGCATTCGGTCGCCTGCGTGCCGTGACGTTCAGCGCCGGTATCTTCATCGTGGGTCTGGCTGCATTCGGCTTCGTCGCCAAGTCGGTTTACGGCATGTACTTCGTCAGCCACTCCACCTCCGGTCTGGTCAGCGTGCCAAGCCTGGATGTCACCATGCCACGTGAAGGCACCGTGACCAGCCTGGTCGCACCAAACGGCGAAGTCGCCAAAGGCGCTCCGCTGGCCACCTTCAACACCAGCATGCTGGACATGTTGAAAGGCAACCTGGACCCGGACGAAATGCAGCCGGCCAAGATTGAAGAGCTGTTCGGCCGTCAACTGGCTGGCACCATGACCAGCCCGTGTGACTGCGTGGTGGCCAAACAACTGATCGCCGATGGTCAGTACGCCGCCAAGGGCCAGGTCATCTTCCAGATGGTGCCGCGCAATGTCGCCGCCAACGTTGACGCCCGCTTCACCTACCGCCAGTTCGCAGACGTCCAGCCGGGCGCTCGTGTGAACTTCCAGGTTGCTGGCGAAGAAGGCAGCCACAGCGGCAAGATCGTCAGCGCCACGGCTCTGAGCCCTGCTGATCTGTCTTCCGACATCCGCGTTCAGATCCAGCCTGACGAAGCCATCAACAGCAACCTGGCCGGTCGCCCGGTTGAAGTGGTGAGCAATCGTGGCCCGTCGCTGAACTGGCTGATCGACAAAGCCACGGCGGCAGGTTTCTAAACATGGCTAGCCCACTACGAAGCTTGTCAGCCCCTACATTGTTGAGCCTGGCGATCGCTATCGGTTTGGGCGGCTGTGCCGGCCTGCCCGATCAGCGCCTGGCCAACGAAGCCCTGAAACGCGGCGACACTGCGATGGCGGAGCAAAACTATCGGCAACTGGCGGACCTGGGCTATAGCGATGCACAGGTCGGCCTCGCGGATATCCAGGTGGGTACCCGCGACCCGGAGCTGATCAAACAGGCCGAGGCGACTTACCGCGCGGCGGCTGCCACTTCGCCACGGGCGCAGTCGCGTCTGGGCAAGTTGCTTGCAGTCAAGCCGAACTCCACCGAAGCCGAGCAACGTGAAGCCGAAGGTCTGCTGAAAAAGGCCTTTGCCAATGGCGAAGCCGGCACCCTGATCCCGCTGGCCATGCTGTATCTGCAGTACCCGCACACGTTCCCGAACGTGAACGCACAGCAGAAGATCAACGAATGGCGCGCCACCGGTTATCCGGAAGCGGGCCTGGCCCAAGTGCTGTTGTATCGCACGCAGGGCACGTATGACCAGCATCTGGCAGAGGTCGAAAGCATCTGCAAACAGGCGCTGCACACCAGCGACGTTTGCTACACCGAGCTGGCGACGGTCTACCAGAAGCGCGGCGAAACCGACAAGCAGGCTGCGCTGATCGAGCAGATGCAAAGCGGCTATGCCATGGGCAGCGTGCCTGCCATGCGTGTCGACAGCGTCGCTCGCGTGCTGGCCGATTCGACCATCGGCAAGCCGGACGAAAAGACCGCGCAGTCGCTGCTGGAGAAAGTCGCCCCCGGCTACCCCGCTTCGTGGGTCAGCCTGGCGCAGCTGTTGTACGACTTCCCCGAACTGGGTGACGTCAACAAGATGATGGAATATCTGGACAACGGCCGTGCTGCGGATCAACCGCGTGCCGAGCTGCTGCTGGGCAAACTGTATTACGAAGGCAAGCTGGTCTTGCCGGACGCGAAGAAAGCCGAAGAGCACCTGACCAAGGCCGCCGCGACGCAAATCTCCGCGCATTACTACCTGGGCCAGCTTTATCGCCGGGGTTATCTGGGCCATCCAGACCCGCAGAAAGCTGTCGACCAGTTGCTGACCTCCGCTCGCGGTGGGCAGAACAGTGCCGACTTCGCCCTCGCGCAGTTGTTCTCGCAAGGTAAAGGCATCAAGCCTGATCCGGTCAACGCATGGGTCTTCGGCCAGCTCGCACTGGCTCAGGGCACGCCGCAAGCGACGGATCTGGCGCAACAACTGAACGAACAATTGCCGCCTGAGAAGCGCGCCCAGGCGCAGAGTCTTCTCCAGCGAGAACAGCAGGTCCGGGGCACCACGGCGCAAAACGCGCTGGCCTTGCAGACACTGCAAGAAGAAAAAGACGGCGGGGACGCACCTCTATGAAGCTTAAGTTGAACCCTCTGATGGCGGCCGGATTCGGTCTGGGCTTTTCTCTGATCTGGGCCACGCCGACACTGGCAGCCCTGACCGACACTCAGAATTTCGGCATTGAAGTGAAAGCCACGGGCCAGATGGAAGACGACCGTGACCTCGGCACCCGCAGCGGTGGCGACGTCAACGGTGTCGGCCTGGACCTGCGTCCGTGGGCCTATGGCGAATGGGGCAACTGGAGCGGTTACGCAATGGGCCAGGTAGTGACCGCTACCGACACCATTCAGACCGACCCGCTGGATCAGCAGGTCACTGACGCAAACGGCCAAAGTGCCCAGCGTTCGCGCAGCACGTCAAACAGCCGCAAAGTGGATGACAGCTACGCTGCCCTTCGCGAATTCTGGATCGGCTACAGCGGTTTCACGCCCTACCCTGGCGAGATCCTGAAAGTGGGCCGTCAGCGCCTGCGCAATGACGATGGGCAGTGGCACGACACCAACATCGAAGCCGTGAACTGGACTTTCGACACCACCCTGCTCAAGGCAGAAGTGGGTGCTGCTCAGCGTTTCAGCGAATACCGCACCGACCTGACCGAGCTGTCGGCTCAGGACAAGGATCGCTCACACCTCTACGGTGATGTGGAATACCAGTGGACGCCAGGGCAGTGGGCGGGCGTTCGCGCTCACCATAGCCATGACGGCGGCAGCCTGAAACATCAGGGCGAGTCCATCGATGACCTGGACAAGACCACCCGGGGTGATCTGACCTGGCTGGGTCTGCAGGCCAACAGCGACGCGTACAACTACCGCAACCTGAACACCGTCAATTACTGGGGCAGCCTGACGTGGCTGACCGGCGACCGCGATCGCATCGGCACCACTTACGACGCCATTGGCGATCAGTACGTGGCCGGGCAGAAGACCGACGAAAACGTCAACGGCTGGGCCACAGACCTGGGCCTGCGTTTCCGTCTGGACCCGATGTGGCAGGTGGGCGGTGCTTATTCCCGTGCCAGCAAGAACTACGAGCAGAACGGTCTGGAAAGCAACCGCTCGAACTGGACCGGTACCCGCTCACGCGTGCATCGCTTCGGTGAAGCATTCCAGGGCGAAATGGCCAACGTAGAGTCCGGCTCGCTGTTCGCCTCCTGGCAGATGCAGGACGAGTACGACGCCTCGCTGATCTACCACAAGTTCCGTCGCGTTGACGGTCATTCGGGTATCGGTGGCGCGGGTGTGAACCCGGCCCAGGAAAACGTCGACGACGACGGCGTCAGCACCTTCGCCTCGTTGCCGCTCGAAGATGGCCGCAAGGACCTGGGTCAGGAAATGGACCTTGTCGTGACCAAATACTTCAAGCAAGGCCTGTTGCCGGCTGCTGTGAGCCAGTCGTTCGACGAGCCGTCGGCGCTGATCCGTCTGCGTGCGGGCGTGTTCAAACCGGGCGATGCGTATCACAGCGGTGTAGACGATTACATGCACCGCGCCATCGTTGACGTCATCTGGCGCTTCTGATGCAAGCCGCGATAGGAGTGCAATGAGATGAAGAGTCAAGCAAGCACATTGCGTCACCGGGCATGGCCGCATGCCCTGCGGGAATGCTCCGTGCTGAAAAGCGCGGTGCTGAGCAGCGCCCTGCTGCTCAGCACCGGGGCGATGGCCAACACCCCCGCGCCGGTTCCTGCACCGGCCGCGCATGCGGCTGACGGCAAGGACGTGCTGGTCAAAGGCCTGCATCAGGCCAAGACCTACACCATCACCAGCCCGCCCATCGAGCCGTTGTTGATGGACAAGCCAAAGCTGCCTGACCTGTCGGGTTACACCCAGCAGGCCATGCAGAAAAAGATCGTGCGCAGCAAGCCGGGCAAGGTTGCGATCAAACGCATGATGCAGGAAGACTCGCTGAAGGAATTCATCGGCGGTGACAACAAGATGGCCGAATGGGTAGCCCGTCAACACGGGATTCCACAGGCGATCTTCATCGAAGACGGCTACATGACGTTGCAGGATCTGGCGAAGAAGGTGCCTAAACAGTACCTGAGCGAAACGTCGCCGGGCGTCTTCCTGGCACGTCTGCCGATCGTCGTCGGCAAGAACGGCATCTTTGAAGTCGACAAGAAAACCACCGAGCTGCGCCTGTCCCAGGACGCCGGTGCGTTTCTGGTCAACGACAACCTGCTGTTCATGTCGGACACCAAGCTGACTGGCTGGAGCGAGAAAGCCAACGGCCCTTCAACGTTCAAGGCGCCGAAGGAATTCCGCCCGTTCCTGCTGTCGTGGGGCGGTACCCAGACCTACATGTTCAACACCAAGGTGGCGAGCCTGGGTTACAACAACAGCAAGTCGTACGGGCTCAGTATTTCCCAGTACACCCCGAACATGAAGGCGCAGATGAACCGCCCGGAACCCACCGGCTGGATCGTCAATTCTGACTTCTCGGATATGTGGTACGGCTTCTACTGCTATGAAACCCGTGACTTCGTGGTCAAGGGCAGCACTTACCACGACAACATCATCTACGGCATCGACCCCCACGACCGTTCCCACGGTCTGATCATTGCCGAGAACACGGTGTACGGGACCAAGAAGAAGCACGGGATCATCGTCTCCCGTGAGGTGAACGACAGCTTCATCATCAACAACAAGAGCTACGACAACCACCTGTCCGGCATCGTCCTTGACCGTAACAGCGTGAACAATCTGGTGGCGTACAACGAGATCTACCGCAACCACACCGACGGCATCACCTTGTATGAGAGTGCCGACAACCTGCTGTGGGGCAACCGCGTGTTCGCCAACAAACGTCACGGCATCCGGGTTCGCAACAGCACCAACATCAAGCTGTACGAAAACCTGGCCATCGGCAACGGTTTGATGGGCGTTTACGGCCACATCAAGGACCTGTCGGACACTGACCGCGACATCAAGCTCGATCCGTTCGACGCTGAAGTTTCGATGATCATGGTCGGCGGCGAACTGACCTCCAACGGCTCGGGCCCGCTGTCCATCGACTCGCCCTTAAGCGTCGAGCTGTACAAGGTGTCGATGCTTGCACCGACCAAATCCAGCGGGATCAGCTTCAACGGTGTACTGGGCGATCGTCAGGACGAAATCCTCGATCTGCTGGTGCGCCAACAGAAAGCCGTGTTGATCGACCCGGTCGAAAGCCAGAAACAACTCCGGGACTGAGGAAGATATTTCTATGCACGCACATTTGATCAAATTGCTCAGCCTCTCGGGCCTGACCGCTGCACTGTTCGCCGCAAGCAACGCGGCGTACGCCGCAGACACCACCGCCCCAAGCTTCACTGCCGAACCGTGCTGCAGCATCTGCCCTGAAGCGCATGACGAGAAGAACTACGTCAGCCGCTACCAGCAGAACTTCACGACGCTGGTTCAGGCGCAAGGCGACTGGCTGTTCCGGACCCGAGAAGATTTGCGCACCGAGTTCGACACCACGCCGGAAGGCTACCGCCGCATGCAAATGCTGCACGACGCCTTCAAGAGCAAGGGTGTAGAGCTGGTCGTGGTTTATCAGCCAACACGCGGGCTGGTCGATCGCAACAAGCTGTTCCCGGCTGACCGTGACAAGTTCGATTACAGCACCGCGCTGCGCAACTACCAGGCCATGCTCGGTCGTTTCGCAAAAATGGGCTACACCGTGCCGGACCTGTCGCCGTTGACCAACGAGCAACAGGCCCACGACTTCTACTTCCGCGGTGACCAGCACTGGACGCCGTATGGCGCCCAGCGCACAGCGAAAATCGTCGCTGATTCCGTGAAGAAGATGCAGGCGTTTGCCGGCGTTCCGCGCCGTGAATTCGAGACCCACTTGTCAGGTCGCATGGGCAAGAAGGGCACTCTTCACAACATGGCCGGTCAATTGTGCGGCACGAGTTACGCCATCCAGTACATGGACCAGTTTGAGACGGAACCCAAGGGCGAAGCAGCCGACGGCGACCTGTTTGGTGATTCCGGTAACCCGGAAATCACTCTGGTCGGTACCAGCCACAGTGGCAAGAACTACAACTTCGCCGGCTTTTTGCAGGAATACATTGGTGCTGATGTGCTGAACGTCGCCTTCCCGGGCGGCGGCCTCGAAGGTTCGATGCTGCAGTACCTGGGCAGCGAAGACTTCCAGAAACACCCACCGAAGATTCTCATCTGGGAATTCTCGCCGCTTTATCGTCTGGATCAGGAGACCATCTATCGCCAGATGATGTCGCTGCTGGACAACGGCTGTGAAGGCAAACCGGCGTTGATGAGCACCAGCACCACCCTCAAACCAGGGATCAACGAGTTGCTGGTCAACGGCAAAAACGGCATCAAGGATGTGCGCAACGGCAGTAATCAGATCGACATCAAGTTCGCCGACAACTCGGTGAAAACCCTTCAGGCGCGCCTCTGGTACATGAACGGTCGCCACGAAGACTTGAAAATCGAAAAACCTGAAACTTCTGAAACCGACGGGCGCTTCTCCTTCGAACTGCGCGATGACAAGGACTGGGCTGACCAGCAATTGCTCGCACTTGAAGTTCAGGGCCCGGAAGCGGGCGCTGCGCCTCAGCAGGTCGAAGCGAAAGTATGCAAACGCAACGTGTTCCCGAATGCCGCGCATCAAACCGCGCAAGCCGGGTTATGAGGCTCTTATGCACACTCCAAAACTGATGCTCCCTACCCTTCTGTCGCTGGCGATGCTGTCTTCGACAGTGTTCGCCACCAGCGCCAGCGCTGCGTCGACACTCGTGCCGCCGCAGGGTTACTACGAAGGTGTCGAGAAATTCAAGACGGGTCAGGGAAAGTTCAACTGTGACGCAGCACCGCAGCCGTATACCGGCCCGCTGCAGTTTCGCAGCAAATATGAAGGCTCCGACAAAGCCCGCGCCACGTTGAACGTTGTGTCCGACCAGGCATTCCGTGACGCGACCAAAGACATCACGACCATGGAACGCGCCACCAGCAAGGTGGTGATGCAGTACATGCGTGACGGTCGTCCGGAACAGCTCGATTGCGCGTTGAACATGTTGACCACCTGGGCCAAGGCCGATGCGCTGGAGTCAACCGACTTCAACCACACCGGCAAGTCGATGCGCAAATGGGCACTGGGCAGCATGTCGTCCGCCTACCTGCGCCTGAAGTTCTCCGAGTCGCATCCTCTGGCCACCCGCCAGCAGGAAACGCAGGTCATCGAATCCTGGTTCAGCAAGCTGGCGGATCACGTCGTCAGCGACTGGAGCAACCTGCCGCTGGACAAGACGAACAACCACTCGTACTGGGCGGCCTGGGCCGTGATGTCCACGGCGGTGGCAACGAATCGCCAGGACCTGTTCGACTGGTCGGTGAAGGAATTCAAGATCGCCGCCAACCAGGTCGACCCGCAAGGTTTCCTGCCCAACGAGCTCAAGCGCAAACAGCGTGCGCTGGCGTACCACAACTACGCGCTGCCGCCGCTGGCCATGATCGCAAGTTTCGCCCAGGCGAACGGTGTCGATCTGCGCCAGGAAAACAACGGCGCGCTCAAGCGTTTGGGTGATCGGGTGCTGGCTGGCGTGAAAAATTCGGGCAGCGAATTCGCCGCCCGCGACGGCGAAAAGCAAGACATGACGGACCTGAAAACCGACATGAAATTCGCTTGGCTGGAACCCTACTGCTCGCTGTATGACTGCGGCCCGGACGTCCTGGAACAGAAGCACAAGATGCAGCCGTTCAAGAATTTCCGCCTCGGCGGCGATTTGACCCGTA
This sequence comes from Pseudomonas sp., assembly GCF_036387035.1. Classification (GTDB taxonomy): domain Bacteria; phylum Pseudomonadota; class Gammaproteobacteria; order Pseudomonadales; family Pseudomonadaceae; genus Aquipseudomonas. The sequence continues at coordinate 27,062 of NZ_DASVUM010000086.1, forward strand.
CCTACGACCCGACGCATGAAAAGGGTGACAAGGGCGGTTCGTAAGAGCGAAAGCTCCAGTTGCGTTCGCCGTGGTGATCCACAGCGAGCCAACTGTAGGAGTGAGCTTGCTCGCGATAGCGGTGTATCAGTCAGGGCGGCATCAACCGCACTGACGCATCGCGAGCAAGCTCACTCCTACAGGGAGTAGGCAGCTACATGTTTCACCCCTCCATTTTTTCATGGGGGGTTTGGGGGGGCTTCGGCCCTTGATGTTGGACAAATGGAGAGATAAAGGATGGTTTTCTCATCCAACGTGTTCCTGTTCCTGTTCTTGCCGGTCTTTCTCGGCTTGTACTACCTGAGCGGGCAACGCTATCGCAACCTGTTGCTGCTGGTCGCCAGCTACGTGTTCTATGCGTGGTGGAGAGTGGACTTTCTCGCACTGTTTGCGGCGGTGACACTGTGGAACTACTGGATCGGTCTGCGCGTGGGCGCTGCCGGGGTCAGAACCAAACCGGCACAGCGTTGGCTGTTGCTTGGCGTGGCGGTCGACCTGTGCATCCTCGGTTATTTCAAGTACGCCAACTTCGGCGTGGACAGCATCAACGCGATGATGACGTCGGTCGGTCTTGAACCGTTCATCCTCACGCATGTGCTGTTGCCCATTGGTATCTCGTTCTACATTTTCGAGTCCATCAGCTACATCATCGACGTCTACCGTGGCGATACGCCGGCGACCCGCAACCTCATCGACTTTGCAGCGTTCGTGGCCATTTTCCCGCACCTGATCGCAGGCCCGGTACTGCGGTTCCGCGACTTGGTCGATCAGTTCAACAACCGTACGCACACCCTCGACAAGTTTTCCGAAGGCTGCACGCGGTTTATGCAGGGCTTCATCAAGAAGGTTTTCATTGCCGACACACTGGCGGTGGTCGCCGACCATTGCTTCGCCTTGCAAAACCCGACAACGGGCGACGCATGGCTCGGTGCGCTGGCGTACACCGCGCAGCTGTACTTTGACTTCTCCGGCTACAGCGACATGGCCATCGGCCTGGGTCTGATGATGGGTTTCCGCTTCATGGAAAACTTCAAGCAGCCCTACATCAGCCAGTCGATCACCGAGTTCTGGCGTCGCTGGCACATCAGCCTGTCGACCTGGTTACGTGACTATCTGTACATCACCTTGGGCGGCAACCGTGGCGGCAAGGTCGCGACCTATCGCAACCTGTTCCTGACCATGCTGCTGGGCGGCCTGTGGCATGGCGCCAACATCACCTACATCGTTTGGGGTGCGTGGCATGGCGTGTGGCTGGCGATCGAAAAAGCCATCGGCCTGAACACCGCACCGCGCACGTTCAATGTGGTTCGCTGGGCGTTCACCTTCCTGCTGGTGGTCATGGGCTGGGTCATCTTCCGCTCGGAAAACCTGCACGTTGCCGCCCGTATGTATGGCGCGATGTTCAGCTTCAGCGACCTGGGCCTGTCCGAACTCAACCGCGCGAGCCTCACCGGCCTGCAAGTGGCGACCCTGGTCGTGGCCTACATCACCCTGGCCTTCTTCGGCCTGCGTGATTTCTACCGCAACCGCGCCCCGGCCAAGCCGACGGATAAAGCCTTGCAAGCCGACGGCCCTGCCGCTGCGGAGCCTGGCCTGATCAAGGCAGTACCGGGCGACAAGCCAGGCAGCATCCATCAACCGGGTTACATCGTCGGCACCGAAGCGCAGGTTCAACCTGCCTACTGGACTGTCGACTGGTCGCGCTATGCCATGCGCGCCCTGATCCTGCTGATGTTTGTTGCATCGATCCTGAAACTCTCGGCGGCCAGTTTCTCGCCGTTCCTTTACTTCCAGTTCTGAGGAGCCTGACATGACCCGTTCATTACGTTTCCTCTACATTTTCCTGTTCCTGGCAATTCTGCTGGTGCTGGGCCTGTGGTCGCTGCGCAGCTTCATCGGTTTCTCAACGTCGAAGGAAACTACCGTCCTCAATGGTCACTGGACCAAGGCGGTGGAGACCCATTACGACGAAGAATTCCCGATCAAGCGTCTAGGCACCAACCTCTGGGCAGCCCTGGACTACAAGGTGTTCAACGAAGGTCGTCCGGGCGTGATCCTGGGCAAGGACCAGTGGCTGTACACCGACGAAGAGTTCGACGCCGTTGCCAACAGCGAGCAGAACGAAGCGGACAACCTGGCGATCATTCAAGGCGTGCGTGACACCCTGAAAAAGCAAGGCACGCAGTTGGTGCTGGCGATCGTTCCAGCCAAGACACGTCTGTATCCGGAGCACGTTGGTGACAACAAACCGGCCACGCTGCACACCGACCTGTATCAACAGTTCCACGCCCAAGTGAATCAGGCCGGCATCCTTGCCCCTGATTTGCTGACGCCGCTGCAAGGCGCCAAGGCGCAGGGCCAGGTGTTCCTGCGCACTGACACTCACTGGACGCCGATGGGCGCGGAAATCGTCGCCCGGCAGTTGGGTGAGGTGATCAGCAAACAAGTGCCGCTGAACGTCGAGCCACAAAACTTCGTCACCGAAGCCAAGTCGACCGAACCCTACAAGGGTGATCTGACCAACTTCCTGCCGCTGGATCCGCTGTTCAGCAACCTGCTGCCCAAGCCGGACGACCTGCAACAGCGCAGCACCAAGCCGGCTCAGGCTGACGCCGAGAGCGGTGACGCCCTGTTCGCTGACAACTCGGTTGCCGTTGGCCTGGTGGGCACCAGCTACAGCGCCAACCCGAACTGGAACTTTGCCGGTGCGCTCAAACAGGCCTTGCACGCAGACGTCGTGAATTACGCCGAAGACGGCCACGGCCCGATCCTGCCGATGCTCAAGTATCTGCAGACCGACGCCTTCAAAAGCAGCCCGCCGCAGGTGCTCATCTGGGAATTCCCGGAGCGCTACCTGCCCGCTCACAACGACCTGACCGAGTTCGACCCACAGTGGATCGCTGAACTCAAAAAGGCCCGTGACCCCCAACAGAATCTGGCCGAAAACGCCACCAACTCCAAGTCGCCTACCCAGGCGCAAAACTGAGAGGACTCTTGACTATGACTTCGCAGAACCCAATGCCAGTTCGTTCGAGCAAAACCAACCTGCTGAAAACCTGCGTGCTGGCCGCGAGCCTGGGCTTCGTATCCCTTTCCGCATTCGCCGGTGGCGACGCCGCCCTGTACGGCCCAACCGCACCAAAAGGTTCGACCTTCGTGCGTGTTTACAACGCCAGCAGCAGCGAAATCACCGCCAGCGTCGGCAACACCAGCCTCAACGAAATCGGCCCACTGGCCAGCAGTGACTTCGGCTTCATGCCGCAGGGCGATTACACCGCCAAAGTCGGCAGCCAGTCCCTGCCGGTGAAACTGGCCAGCGATCACTACTACACCATCGTCAACAACACCTCGGGCGCGCCGCAGCTGGTTGAAGAACCTCCTTTCAAGAACAAGCAGAAGTCGCTGGTTCGTGTACAGAACCTGAGCGACAAGGCACTGACCCTAAAAACCGCTGACGGCAAGACCGACGTGGTCAAGGCTGTGTCTGCCAAGGGCACCGGCGAGCGCGAAATCAACCCGGTCAAGGTCAGCTTTGCGCTGTTCGACGGCGACAAGAAAGTCAGCGACCTGAAGCCTGTTGCGCTGGAGCGTGGTGAGGCCGCCGTGCTGTACGTCACCGGCAGCGGCAGCAGCTTGTCGCCAGTCTGGGTCAAGCGCCCGACAGGTACCCAGTAACACATTTGAATCTGGCCGAGAGGCCGCAGGCGGCGCGCGTGATTACCCGCGCGCTGCCACAGATTTACGGAATTAAGCGTTCGGCGTCGGGCACTGCGGAGCAAGCAGCCAGCCAAGAGGACGCCGGGCGATGCAAGACAAAAACCAGAAAGACCGAAACGACCTACAGCCCATTCGAACGATTTTTGCTTAACGGAGAAACAAAATGATTCCAGTGATCTTGTCAGGCGGCAGCGGTTCCCGACTCTGGCCTCTTTCGCGTAAACAGTTTCCCAAGCAGTTCCTGGCACTGACCGGCGAACACACCCTGTTCCAGCAGACCGTCCAGCGCCTGCAATTCGACGGTATGCAGCACCCTGTCGTGGTCTGCAACAAGGACCACCGCTTCATCGTCACCGAGCAGCTCGGTGCATTGGGCCTGGAAACTCAGGCCGTGATCATGGAACCGTTTGGTCGCAACACCGCGCCTGCCGTCGCCATCACCGCGATGATGCTGGCCAACGAAGGCCGCGACGAGTTGATGCTGGTGCTGCCAGCCGACCACGTGATCGATGATCAGAAAGCCCTGCAACGCGCACTGGCCCTGGCCACCGTTGCCGCAGAGCGTGGCGAAATGGTCCTGTTCGGCATCCCGGCGACCAAGCCTGAAACCGGCTACGGCTACATCAAGTCCACCGCCGATGCACTGCTGCCGGAAGGTGTGAGCCGTGTGCAGCAGTTCGTTGAAAAACCAGACGAGCAGCGCGCCATTGAATTCGTCCAGGCCGGTGGCTACTACTGGAACAGCGGCATGTTCCTGTTCCGCGCCAGCCGTTACCTGGAAGAGCTGAAAAAGCATGATCCGGACATCTACGACAACTGCCTGCTGACCCTTGAGCGCAGCAAGCACGAAGGCGACAGCATCTCCCTGGACGAGGCGAGCTTCGCTTGCTGCCCGGACAATTCCATCGACTACGCCGTCATGGAAAAAACCCAGCGCGCTTGCGTGGTTCCTCTTGATGCGGGCTGGAGCGACGTCGGCTGCTGGTCGTCCCTGTGGGACGTGCACGCCAAAGACGAGAACGGCAACGTTGCCAAAGGCGATGTCGTTATTCAGGACAGCCGCAACTGCATGATTCAGGGCAACGGCAAACTGGTGACCGTGATCGGTCTGGACAACATCGTTGTCGTCGAAACCAAAGACGCCATGATGATCGTCCACAAAGACAAGGTGCAGGGCGTCAAGCAACTGGTCAACACGCTGAATGAGCAAGGCCGCAGCGAAACCCAGAACCACCTCGAAGTCTATCGTCCGTGGGGCTCGTACGACTCCGTCGACATGGGCGGCCGCTTCCAGGTCAAGCGCATTTCCGTCAAGCCGGGCGCCAGCCTGTCGCTGCAGATGCACCACCACCGCGCCGAGCACTGGATCGTTGTTTCGGGTACCGCTCAGGTTACGTGCGACGATAACGTGTTCCTGCTGACCGAAAACCAGTCGACGTACATCCCGATCGCCTCGGTTCACCGTCTGCGCAACCCAGGCAAAATCCCGTTGGAAATCATCGAAGTTCAATCGGGCAGCTACCTGGGCGAAGACGACATCGAGCGCTTCGAAGACGTCTACGGCCGCTCCACCCCAGGCATCGAAGCCGGCGTGAAGACCCAGCTGATCGCGCGTTAATACCGATTCACCTGTAGTACTAGCCCCCGTCAGCCCTCTGCGTATTCCCCATCCGCAGAGGGTTTTCGGGGGCTTTTTTATGCGCTTTTGTGCCTGCGCGAACCAGAATCAGATAAACCATCATTAGCTCAATCCCCTCCCCTTTCGGTACGATGCCCGCCTCTGCACTCGCGAGATCGACACGATGATTTTCGGCGCCGTACTCCTGCTCACCTGGCTGGTCCTGCTCCTGCGCTACCCTTCCAAAGCGCTGCCCGTTTCACTGGCGGCGGCCCTTGGACTGGCAGTGGTGGCGGCGTTTGTGGTCTGGGAGGACCGCCGTGATGAGCAGCGCCTTGAGCGCCTGCAATTGCGCGTGAACTATGCGCCGCAGCAATGCCCGGCGGGTCGCCCGTTGCTGGTGCTGATCGATAACGGCAACACCGTTTCGCTCACGGAACTGCGCTGGAAGATCGCGGCCTACGCGCCGGGGGATACCGTCAATCTGGCCGAAGACACTTATACCGCGCCGCGCTATCGCGGACCGGGCGATTTGTTGCCCGGTAGCCAATGGCAAGACTGCTTGCCGATGCCGCCTCTGCGCCCTGGTTATCGGCCGCAAACCCTGGAATTTCGCGCCGAACGCCTGCAAGGCACGTTCTCTGGCTGAGCGCCGCCCTTCTCTTTTCCCAAGGAATGAACCATGTCTGTGGTGTTGATCACCGGTTGTTCCAGCGGCATCGGCCGCGCCATGGCGGATGCCTTCAAAGCGGCAGGCCATGAAGTCTGGACAACCGCCCGCCAGCCGGCCGACGTGCAGGCGCTGGCCACTGCAGGGTTTCGTGCCGTGGCCCTGGACGTCAATGACAGCGCTGCGGTTGATCGACTCGCCTACGAGCTTGATCAACACGGCAAAGGGCTCGACGTGCTGATCAACAACGCAGGCTACGGCGGCATTGGCCCGCTGCTGGATGGTGGTGTCGAGGCCATGCGCAGGCAGTTCGAAACCAATGTGTTTTCCGTGGTCGGCGTAACACGCGCGCTGTTTCCGTCGCTGCGCCGCAACAAAGGTCTGGTGGTAAATATCGGCAGCGTTTCGGGCGTGCTCGTCACGCCATTCGCCGGCGCGTACTGCGCCTCAAAGGCCGCCGTCCATGCCATGACCGACGCATTGCGCATGGAACTGGCGCCCTTCGGCATCCGCGTGATGGAAGTCCAGCCTGGTGCCATCGACACCCACTTCGCCCAAAACGCAAGCCGTGAGGCAGAGCAATTGCTTCGCCAGGATTCGCCGTGGTGGCCATGGCGTGAAGGCATCCGCGCCAGGGCCAATGCGTCGCAGGGCAATCCGACGCCCGCCGCCGACTTCGCCCGCGACGTGCTCAACGCCGTACAACGCAACCATCCGCCGCGTCTGCTGCGCTCCGGCAACGGCAGCCGCGCGCTGCCGCTCATGGAGCGGCTACTGCCCAAGGCATTGCTGGAGTGGGTCCTGAGCAAGCGCTTCAAGCTGGATAAAAAATACTGACCGCTGCGCCAGGCCTCTGTAGGAGCGTGGCTTGTCCCGCGAACTGGCGCGAAGCGACAGCAACCGCCAGCGCCTCGGTGTTTACTGATGCACCGCATTGGCCGGTCTTACTGTCGCTGCGCAACAGATCGCGGGACAAGCCACGCTCCTACCTCCACCAGCGCGACACCCATCTGGCTTAAGGCGCAGTCAAGGTGCTACCGCGTTGAAGCTTGCGCTTCGGGATTCACAATTACCGTGCAGGTAATCCCCGCGGCCAAGACCACCCCTTCCGGCACGTGATCCAGATGAATACGAACCGGCACGCGCTGGGCAAGCCGTACCCAGTTGAAGGTCGGGTTGACGTCGGCAATCAGCTCGCGGCTTTCAGGGTTGTCCCGATCATAGATGGCGCGGGCGATGCTTTCGACGTGGCCTGTCATGACCTCACCGCTCATCAATTGCATGTCCGCCGGGTCACCGATCTTCACGTACGGAAGTTTGGTTTCTTCGAAGAAGCCGTACACCCAGAACGAGTTTCGGTCGACGACGGCCATCTTCGCTTCGCCGATCCGCGCGTAGTCACCGCGATGCACGTTGAGGTTGGTGACGTAGCCATCCACCGCCGCCAGGACTTTGGTGCGTTGCAGGTTCAGCTGCGCCGCCTCAAGCTGCGCGACCGCCAGTTGATAATCCGCCTGCGCGGAAGTCGCGACATTGCTGGCGTCTTCGCGGCTTTCAGCGGAGATCACCAGCGCGTCCATGTCCTTGCGCCGGTTGGCGTTGACCTTGCGCATCTCCCACGTCGCCTTGCGTGACGCCACCATGGCCTCGGCCTGCTTGACTGCCAGCTGATAGTGCTCGGGATCGATCTGCATCAGCAGGTCGCCTTTTTTCACCGGCTGGTTGTCCTTCACCGGCACATCGACCACCACGCCACTGACATCGGCGGCGACATTGATCACGTCTGCACGCACCCGGCCGTCGCGGGTCCACGGCGTGTCCATGTAGTGAATCCACAGCAGCCGGCCGATCCAGATGGCCAGGGCCAGAATCATCAAAGTCGCGATCAGACTGAAGAGCTTTTTCATCTCAACCAACGTGCCTCAACGGTAAACAGTGAGCGCCATGGCGCCGAAAATGCAGCTGAACAGGCTCAGGCGCAGCAGCGCCGGATGCCAGAAAAAACGGTACAGGTCGAGCCCGGACATAAATCGGTCCAGCGCCCAGGAAAGTACCATTGCGACCAGAAACATGACCGTCACGGTCGGCATGTAGACGCCGTGGAAGGCGAGTTCACGTGGCATTGAGTTGTCCTTGCGGCGAGGCCACAGACGCCGGTTCTGGCGTGGTGCCTGCCAGCGGGGACTGCGGGTCCAACAGGCAGGTGCGGATGAAGTGCAGGTAGCTTTTCACCCGGCGCAACGGCGAGGTGTCGAAGTGCGGGGCAAAGGGCTCGTCGGTGTTCTGCACGCAGACAATGGCGTGATCGACCGCAGACAGGCTGCGCGCCAGGTTGTGGCGGTCAGGCTGAATGAACAGGCGAACGAGCGAGCGGCCCATGGCGCGAATCGCCTGCCGCCAGGGTTGCGATTCGGCGTAGCTGGGGTGCACCGGCAAAACCTCCTGCTCGCGGCGCAACTCGATAATCGCGTGGCCGATCTCCAGCACCACCAGCATCCAGCGCAGCAGATGACGCTGGACCTCGGGCTTGCCGGCGGCCAGGCCATATGCCTGATGCATCAGGTCCCGCGTGCGGCTTTCAAACCCGGAGCGAATCCCGCGCAGCGGCGCGCTGATGGCGAAACTCACTTGCTGGCGCAGGTTGCCTTCGAGTCGCTGCCACAGCCAGCGACTGTTCGGAGGCAGAATGATCGCCCCCGCCGCCGCGCACAGCAGCATGCCCAGGACCATGGCGATGTAGTCGTTGATGAAGGCATACGGGTTGTAGACCGTGAGGTTGTCCGGCGCGGAACCGATGCTGAAGAAAATCAGCAGCCCCAGTCCGTAACCCACCCACTGAGGTCGCGTGGTCAGAAACGTGCCGAACACGAACACCGGCGCCAACACCATGCACAGCAAAGGAAAGCCATCAATGCACGGCAGTACGAAAAAGGTAATGAAAAACCCCGACACAGCGCCCAGAAAGGTCCCGCAGGCCATCTGAAACGACATGCGCCTGGGGTTAGGCGTGGTCGCGGAAAGCGCCACGGTCGCGGCGGACACAAGGGTCATCGACGCACCACTGGGCCACGCCGTGGCCACCCAATACACCGACATGACGGCAAGGATAAACGTCGCGCGCACACCCGATGCCAGCGACGACAGCCAACTGGTGGTCGAGACAAACGGCTCGACCCACTTTTCCCGTGCATGGCTGTGTTCGGCCAGCGATGCGTGGGTCTGGGCGTAGTCGTGCATGTCGTCAACGAAGCGATACAGCAGCTCATACGCGGTGTGAAAATCCAGCAGGTCGTCGTCGCCGGGCTCGGTCCGGACAAACTCGGCACGCAAGCTGCGCACATGCTCGGGCAGGTCGGCCTTGTACACGCTTAACCGATTGGCGAGCAGCGCGGCATCCGCGTTGGTCAGCGCCCGGCCGGCGAAAGGCTCCAGCAAGCGGGTCAGCGCGCTCAGGCCGGGCTCAATGGCCTGGACAGCCGGCGTCACGCCGCGTCGACGCAAGCGCTCAAGCAATTGATGCAAGGCGTTGAAACGCGTGGTGATGGTCATGAACTCGCTGTTCAGGCGGTTCAACCGGCCGTTGCGTCGGCGCATGTGCGGGTCTTCGAACACCGTGACGGCGCGCAGGCCTTCGAGCCCCACGGCGTCGGCGATGAAACGTACGTTGCTGGCTTCGAACGACGCAGGATCGCTTTCACCGCGCAGGCCGATGATGACGAACTCGGCGAAGGTGCCGAAGCGTTGGTACAACGTGTTGCGCATCGCCGCGCCCGCGCTCTGCGGCAGGATGGCAGCGCTGACCAGGGTCGAGCAGACAATGCCGAGGGAGATTTCCAGCACCCGCCACAGCGCCGCCATGAACGAGGTGTCCGGGTGCGCAAGCGCTGGCAAACCGGTCATCGCGGCGGTATAGCCGGCGAGGACGAAGCCGTACGCGCGGAAGTTGCGATAGCGCGCGGCCCCGGCGCAGCAGAAGCCGACCCAGATCGCCAGACTGCCGAGGAACAGCTCGCTGTTTTGCGCAAACAGTGCCATCAGCGTGACCATCACTACGGAGCCGGCGACGGTGCCGAGCAAGCGATAGAAGCTCTTGGCGAACACCTGACCGCTCTGCGGCTGCATGACGATGAACACCGTGATCATCGCCGTGCGCGGCTGCGGAAGTTCCAGGCGCATGGCGATCCAGTACGTCAGGAACGCGGCGGTCAGCACCTTGCAGATGTAGATCCAGGTCACGCCATCGCTGCGCGCCCACTCATTGAGACCGCGACGCCATTCCAGGGATTTGAGCCACTCGACACCCGCGTTCATCGCCAGGCCCTGCCAACGCGCTTCATTTATCAAACACCGCCAACGACGCCGGGGTTTTCGGCGCGGCAGTCCTGTCAGGCGCGGGCGCATCATTGCCCGCCATCAACCCGCCGCCCAGCGCCACCACCAACTCGGCGTGCACCGTCAGGCGTTCGGCCTGGACGTGTTGCCGCACCTGCTGCTGATGGAACAAAAGCGTCTGCGCGTTGAGCACATTGAGGTAATCGGTCAGCCCGCGCTGATAAGCGATCATGGCGATGTCGTAGGTTTTCTGGGCAGCGGCCACCGACTGATCGGCGAACTGCTGCTGCTTCTCCATCGACTCGCGGCGAATCAACTGATCGGAGATGCTCTTGAGGGCCATCACCAGGGTCTGGTTGTATTGCGCGACCGCTTCGTCATAACCCGCAGACGCCACGCCCAGTTCGGCGCGCAAACGCCCGCCGTCGAAGATCGGCAAGGTAATCGCCGGGCCCACGCTGTAGTTGAATTTCTTGCCGGTCAGAAATTCCAGCATGCCGCCGCCGGTGGCCATGTAACCCAGGCTGCCCATGAGGTCGACGTTCGGATAGAAGCCGGCGTGAGCCACATCGATGCCCCGGGCCTGTGCCGCCACCCGCCAGCGACTGGCGACCACATCCGGACGTTGCCCCAGCAACTCGGCCGGCAACGCAGACGGCAACTTCAACGCAGCGTTCAACGACAGCGTCGGGCGCTGAAGACGCGAGCCTTCGCCCGGCCCTTTGCCAGCCAGCGCCGCGATCTGATTGCGGCTGAGGGCAATCGCCTCGTCCAGCGCGTCAATCTGACGATGTGTTTCGGGCAGCGGGGTTTCCGCCTGGCTGACCTCGAAATGGGTGCCGATGCCGCCTTTCAGACGACGCTGGGCCAGATCAACGATCTGCTGCTGTTGAGTGAGGGTCGCTTCGGCAATATCACGCTGGGCGTAGTTGAGCGATAACTGGATGTACGCGCGGACAATGTTGTCCTGCAATTCGAGCTGCGCCTGATGCTCCTGCGCCGCGCTCAGGTGCGCCATGTCCAGGGCCTGTTCGGAGTGATTGCTCTCCTGGCCCCACAGATCAAGGGAATAACTCAGGCCCAGCGACGCGTTGTTGTTCCACGTGCTGGTGTTCGACAGCTCACCCGGACCGTAGAACTGATCGGTCGGCCAGTTGTGCCGTTTCAGCGTGCTGTCGCCGGATATCTGCAGGGCTTGCGCCGACTCCGCGATGCCTGCCATGGCCTTGGCCTGACGCACCCGCGCAGCGGCCATCGACAGGGTCGGGCTGCCGAGCGCCGCCAGTTCGATCCAGTGATTGAGTTGCTCGTCGCCATAGGCGCGCCACCACTGACCGGCAGGCCAATGGGCGTCTTTGTCGGCCGCCTTGATGGCGTCGTCGGTGGCCAGCGCGTCAGGTGACAACGCTGTGCCTTGTGGGGCGATTCCGCCAGTTCCGATGCAGCCGCTGATGAGTAACATTAAAGCCCACACACTGAGGGGCTTGAGCCCTCTGACGAGACGACGCGGCACTGCTGCAATTACCTGAATGGAGGGGGAATCAAGGATGCGGCGATTCTAGGGGGCGTCTAGTCCGGCGATAAGCCGGGACTTCTGCGAATCTTTGTTACCAAACCGGAGATAATCCTTTGGTATGGCTGACATGGATCAGTAACTTCATGTCACAATTTGCCATCTCACCTGAGAACGGCCAATGGACACTCTGCAAAACATGCGTGCCTTCACTTGCGTGGCGCAAGCAGGCAGCTTCACCGCTGCCGCGGTTCAACTGGACACCACGACTGCAAACGTTTCGCGCGCTGTCTCCAACCTCGAAGCACACCTGCAAACCCGACTCCTGAACCGCACCACGCGGCGTATTGCTCTCACTGAAGCCGGCAAGCGCTATTTGCTGCGTTGCGAGCAGATTCTCGGCTATGTGGAAGAGGCGGAAGCGGAGGCCAGCGACGCCCACGCGCGCCCGGCCGGGCAGTTGAAAGTCCATTCGATGACCGGCGTTGGCCAGCATTACGTCATCGACGCGATTGCCCGCTACCGGCGCAATCACCCGGACGTGTCGTTCGACCTGACCATGACCAACCGCGTCCCGGACCTGCTCGAAGAGGGTTACGACGTGTCAATCGTGCTCGCCAGCGAGCTGCCGGATTCGGGCTTCGTGTCCCAGCGTCTGGGCATCACCTACAGCATCGTTTGCGCCTCCCCCGCCTACATCAAGGCATTCGGTATGGCGCACCGGCCAGCTGACCTGCTCAATCACGCTTGCCTGCGCTTGGTCAGCCCGGTGTTTCCGCTGGAAAAGTGGGCGTTCGATGGCCCCGAAGGCCAGGAGACCGTGACCATCGGAAACTCGCCGTTTCTGGTGAATTCGGCCGACGCCATGCAGGCGGCGATCAGCAGCGGCATGGGCATCGGGATTCTGCCGATCTACTCGGCCATCGAAGGTTTGCGCAATGGCTCGCTGGTGCGGGTTTTGCCGCAGTACCGCTCCCACGAGCTGAACCTGTATGCGATCTACCCTTCGCGGCAGTACCTGGATGCGAAGATCAAAACCTGGGTCGAGTACTTGCGCGGCTCGCTGCCGGAAATCATGGCCGCCCATGAAGCTGACCTGCAGACGCATGTGTTGCCGGAGACGGTTTAGTCATCGCACACGCGCAACGGCGGTGACCCTGCCAATCGCTCGGCAAGAATGTTAGCGTGCTACGCAATGCCCTTCTGAACTGCCGAGAGAAGCTATCCGATGAAAAAGACCGTCCTTGCCTTCAGCCGCGTGTCCCCGGAAATGGCCGAGCGCCTGCAGCAAGACTTCAATGTGATCATCCCGGACCCGAAGAAGGGTGATCTGAACGAGCAGTTCAATGAAGCCCTGCCCCACAGCCACGGCATGATCGGCGCCGGTCGCAAGCTGGGGCGCGAGCAGTTGGAAGGCGCGAAGCAGCTGCAAGTGGTGTCGAGCATTTCGGTCGGCTATGACAACTACGACGTCGGCTACCTCACCGAGCGCGGCATCATGCTGACCAACACGCCCGACGTGCTGACGGAAAGCACCGCCGACCTGGGCTTCTCGCTGATCATGAGCAGCGCCCGTCGCGTTGCCGAGCTGGACGCCTACACCAAGGCCGGAAACTGGAAGCGCAGTATCGAAGCGCCACATTTCGGCACCGACGTTTACGGCAAGACGCTGGGTATCGTCGGCATGGGCAACATCGGCGCAGCGGTGGCGCGACGGGGTCGGCTGGGCTTCAACATGCCCATTCTGTACAGCGGCAACAGTCGCAAAACTGCTCTTGAGCAAGAACTCGGCGCACAATTCCGCACGCTGGATCAGCTGCTGGCCGAGTCGGATTTTGTCTGCCTGGTCGTCCCCCTCAGCGAGAAAACCAAACACCTGATCAGCACCCGCGAGCTGTCGCTGATGAAAAAGAGTGCGATTTTGGTGAACATCGCCCGGGGTCCGATCGTTGATGAGCCGGCGCTGATCAAAGCACTGCAAGACGGGACGATTCGCGGCGCCGGCCTGGACGTCTACGAAAAGGAGCCGCTGTCTGAATCGCCTTTGTTCGCCCTGAGCAACGCGGTGACGCTCCCTCACATTGGTTCGGCAACTGACGAAACCCGTCAGGCCATGGCCGACCGCGCCTACGAAAACCTGCGTGCCGCGCTGCTGGGCGAGAAGCCGCAGGATCTCGTGAATGCGCAGGTGTGGAAGGGCTGATACGCCCTTTTGAGTGGACGCGATACTCATGATCGTTCCCATGGTCCCCGTGGGAACGATGGTATTCGTAGGAGCCGGCTTGCTGGCGAACGCGTCAGACCATTCACCCCTACAGCGTCTGACCTGCCGTCTTCGCCAGCAAGCCGGCTCCCACAGTCCTCTCCCCGCCGGTCTCCACTAGCGCCCTTCAGGCCAATTTCGCCTCCACCGGCACGACCACCTTCGGCTTCCTGAACACCAGCACGTTCCCCGCCATCACCAACACCAGGCCCATCAGCGCCGGCGCAGTCCACTGGTAGCCTTCGGCAAACGCCGACACGTTGAGCGCCACCACCGGAAACAGCACGGTGCAATACGCCGCGCGCTCCGGGCCCATGCGGCCGACCAGGGTGAGGTACGCAGTGAAGCCAATCACCGAACCCGGTATCACCAGGTACAGCAACGAGCCGATGTAGCGCGCGTTCCACTCAAACGCGAACGGTGTACCGCTCAGCAGGCAATACACGCACAGCATTGTCGCGCCATACAGCATGCCGTAGGCATTGGTGGTCAGCGGGCGCAGGCCGGCTTTCTGTTGCAGGCTGGAGAGCATGTTCCCCGCCGAGAAACACAGCGTGCCTAGCAGGGTCAGCGCCAGGCCGATCAAGGTCTCGCGACTGGCGCTGTGCCCGGCCAACTCTGGCCAGAACAGGCACGCCAGACCGATCAGCCCCAGCGTGCCGCCCATCACCACGTTGCGCGCGACTTTCTGCTTGAAAAAGATCCGGGCGTTGAGTGCGTTCCACAACGTCGCGGTGGAAAACACCACGGCCACCAGACCGGTGGGTATCCACTGGCTGGCAGTGTAGAAGCACATGAAGTTGATGCAGAACAGGCACAGCCCCTGCGCCAGACAGATGAGCTGCCCGCGACGATTGACCTTCTGTAATTTCCCGGTCGCCAGCAACAGGGCGAAGATGATCAGCGCCGCGAGGCCAAAGCGGTAGACGATCGACACCGGGATGGCGACTTCGCCCAATTGCAGTTTCAAAGCGATCCAGGTCGTGCCCCAGATCAAAACGGTCAGCAAATACAACGTGATGTTCATGTCGGGCTCCCAGTGAAGCCACAGTCTGGCGGTGCCCCGCTGCGCGCACTTGCAAAAACTTGCGCATTTGATCGCCGCCCCACTGCCAGTCGGCAGGTCTGGGAGTAGGATGCGAAGCGTCAAGGAGCCCCCATGCCGTCACTCGAAACCATCCAGGTCTTTCAATCGCTGAACAGCTCGCCCCACGCGCAGCTGGAAAAGTGTGCGCCCCTGGGTGACGGCCTGATGGCGGCGTTATGGAACAACCGCCACGACGCGCAGAACTACCACGCGCCGACGCACCACACACTGTCGTGCTACATCGGCGGCGGCACCGGGACGTTCCGCCGCGATCAGCCGGACAAAAAGGGCGCCCCGGACAAAATCTGCACGCTGCCCGCCGGCCATGAGTCTTCGTGGGTGGTGAACGGCGAAATCCGCCTGGCGCATTTGTACATCAGCCCCGAGCAGTTCGCCCTCAACTGCGTCACGTTGCTGGACCGCGAGCCACGGCAGTTGGCGTTGCAGGAGCTCACGTTTCTAGACGATCCCGTGCAAGCCGACCGCTTTCATCGCCTGATCCGGATGAACTGGAGTGAGCCCGGCGAGCGCATGCTTACCAGCAGCCTCGCCCATGAATTGCTCGACCACATGGTCCTGCGCCAGGTGGGACGCCGTGAAGGACTGCGGTTGAAAGGCGGGTTGGCGCCGCACTTGCGCACTCGGTTGATGGAATTCATCGAGCTGAATCTGGCCGAGCCATTGAGCCTCGGGCAACTGGCGGGCATGTGTGCGTTGTCGGAACACCACTTCGCGCGGATGTTTCGCGAAAGCTTCGGCCTGCCGCCCCATCAATACCTGCTCGCACGACGCCTCAACCGCGCCAGGGAATTGCTGCGGTCGACACGCAAGGCGTTTGGCGAAATCGCTCTGGCGTGCGGTTTCGCGAGCGCCAGCCATTTCAGCAACCGGTTCAAACAATCGGTTGGAGCGACGGCGGGTGAGTACCGGGCGGCCTTTCAGTGAACGCCTGCTGAGCGTCGCTGACGGTGACGGTGACGGAACAAACATCTATCAAAGTGTAGGAGTGAGCTTGCTCGCGAAGAGGTCGTCACATCCAATGATTTTCCCGGGCTGAACATAGCCTTCGCGAGCAAGCTCACTCCTACAAGGATTTTGCGTACGCGGCAGGACATGCGGTCGGCAGCAAAGGACGTTCAGAATTCCAGCGTCGTCGCCATCACCACCTGCCGAGAATCCCCCAGCGATACGAAGTAGCGGCTCACCGCGGAGCTGTAATAGGTGCGGTCGAAAAGGTTCTTCACGTTCAGTTGAAGTTTCACCTTTTGCCCGTCCAGACGGGTCTCGTAGGTCGCGAAGGCATGGGCGACGGTATAACCCGGCAGGTCAAAATCATTGTCAGGGTTGCCCGCGCGTTCGCCGACGTACTGCGCGCCTGCTCCCGCGCGCAGCCGGTTGGCCCCCATCACGGCGCCGAAGTCGTATACCGCCGAAACCGAGCCGCTGTGCCGGGGCACGTTCTGCAAGCGGTCGCCTTTAAGGGTCGGATCCTCCGCTACCCAGGCATCGGTGAAGGCGTAACCACCGATCAGGCTCCAGCGCTCTGAAAGCTGTCCGCTGAGGTCGAGCTCAACGCCCCGTGAGCGCACCTGACCGGCCGTGGTGTACACCGTGTTCGCCGTCAGCGCGTCAAAATTCGCCACCAGCACGTTGCGCTTTCTGATGTCGAACAGCGCCAGCGTCGCGCTGACACCGTCGGGGGCATCCCACTTGGCACCCAGCTCCCACGCTCTTGATTGCTCGGGCAGGGTCGCGGAATCCAGCACTGTCCCGCCCGCCAGCGTGGCGATGCTGGAATTGGGCTTGAACGCTTCGGTGTAGCTGCCATACAACGACAGTTCGTCGGTGTAGCGGTAAACCAGTCCTGCTCGCGGAATCCATTTTTGCCCGTCTAAATCGGTGTTACGCGTGAACGGCGCTCCCTTGCCGGCCTGCTGATCGAACACTTGATAACGCGTGCCCGCAACGAAGATCCAGTGATCGGTAAGGTGCACGGCGTCCTGAAGAAACACTGAATGGCTGCGCAGAATATCGAGCTGATGGCTGTCCGCCGCGCTGACCTGAGTACCCTCAGGTTCCTGACCGTAGACCGGATCGACGTAACTGAACGTGCTTTGGCTTTTCTGGCGAATCAATTCACCGCGGGCAATCTTGCGGTACTCGTCGTCAATGCCGATCAGCAGCTCGTGCCGCATACCCGCCAGCGAGGTGTCACCGCTCAGGGTGGCGGTGGTGAAGCGGTCGGTGCTCAGCGCGTTGCCGGTGCCGTCGATGGAGCGGGTCAGTGTACCGGTGGCCGCGTCCACGCCGGTCACCCGAACCTGGCTGGCGTCGTAGGTCTCGCGGTTGTAGCTGTAGCCAAGGTGACCTTTCCAGGTGTCGTTGAATGCGTGGTCGAGCTCGAAGCGGTAGAGATCCGAGCGCCCTTCCATGTTGTTGAATGGCTCGTCCAGACGCCGGGCAGCGGGAATGTCCAGCGGATGACTGGTGCGCGGATCAATCGCGGTGCCGCGATCAAACGGCGAGAGAAATTCCCGGTGCTCGTAGGACGCCGACACTTCGGTGTCATCGCCGTACCAGGCAAGCGACGGGGCCACCAGCGACTCACGGTGCACGCCGTAATTGCGCCAGTAATCCTCATCCTCGTGGTCGACAATCAAGCGATAAGCCAACCCGGTCGACGCCCCTTCAGCGCCGCCTATTGCGCCGGTGCTATCGAGTGTTCCTCCGCTGCCGTTTTTGCCCGAGCCAAAGCTTGAGCCCCGGGCCGTGAGGGCGTTGGCGGACTGCAACTGCGGCCGTTTGCTGACTACGTTGATCACCCCGCCCGGGTCTTGAATGCCATACAAGAGCGACGCCGGCCCCTTGAGGACTTCGACACGTTCAGCCGTGGCATTCAGATTGCGGCCCTGCACGACCGGCATGCCGTCGCGCATGATCGATCCGCCGCGGTTATCGCCAAAACCGCGCTTCATCAGCGTGTCCTGAGTGCTGCCGAGGGTGTTGCCCTGGGTCACGCCGCTGACGTTGGCCAGCGCATCGTCAAGGTTGCGCGGTGCCTGATCACTCAGCACCTGAGCCGGAACAACGCTGACCGCTTGCGGGTTTTCAAGCGTCGGGATTGAGCTGCGCATCACCGATGTCACGGTCGGCGACCGGTAGCTGTACGCGGCGTCGCGTGTCGAATCGATTTGCGTCGCACCAAGGCTCAGGGTGCCCTCGGCGGCGCTGGATTGCAGGGTGAACGTTTCGTCGGTGGCCCGGCGGAACGTGAGGCCAGACGTACTCAACAGAACGCGGAGCGCCTCCTGCGCATTGAACGAGCCCACCAGCGCGGGCGCAACGACCGCGTACGGAGTGTCCTGGGTGTAAATCACACCCTGCCCGGTCACCCGACTGAACTCCCTAAGCGCCTGAGGCAGCGGTTTGGCCGGGATCGAAAAGTCGTAGACCGGCATGGCCGCCTGGGCGCATCCGCCCCAGACCGCCACCAACGTAACGCCGACCCACCTTCTCACATCAATCAACCCCGTCAGAATGCACCACACCTCAACCGATTACCGGCCATCAGCGGATCACGATTACCCGCCCCAAGGCGTCGTACTGCTCGAAGCCGATCACGGACTTCAATGCCGCCAAAACGGCCTCCGGGTCGTGGCTGGGGAAGCTGCCGCTGACTGTCCGCGCGGCCAGTTGGTCGTTGAGCAGCAGGATCCGGCCCGGGTAATAACGGTTCAGGTCGTTGATGACATCGGCGAGCGGTGTGCGCGAGTAATTGAGCCAACCCTGACGCCAGGCCAGTTGGCTTTCACTGTCGACGGGCTGTGGATTGCCGGTGCGCTCACGGTCATAACGCGCCTGCTGACCGGCTGTCAGGATCTGCTGAGGCGCATCGGCGGCTGCCTTCACGCCAACGCGCCCCGACAGTACAGTGACTTGAGCACCGGCAGGTTGCAGCCGCACCTCGAACTGCGTGCCCAGCACCCGGGTTTGACCGCGCCCACCCTGGACCACAAACGGCTCGCCGGTGTGAGTGACTTGAAAGAATGCGGCGCCCCGGCGCAACTCGACGTGGCGCTCTGCTGCGTCAAAACGCACGGAGATAGCACTGTCGGCGTCCATGGTCACCTGAGAGCCGTCAGTCAGCGTCACGTTCCGGATCTGCCCCGGTGCCGCCACGTAATCCGCCCCCCAGTCATCGGCCCAGCGCTGCGGATTCCAGCCCAGCCCCGCGCTGATCATCAGCACCAGACACGCCGCCATCGCCAGCGCCGCTCCCCAGCGTGGCAGCCTGCGCGGCCTGGACGCGTCCATTTTTCGCAGCAAGGCATCGAGCGCGGCGGCGTCTTCGCCAGCCAGTGTGGCGGCAGGCTCCTCGCTGAGCTCCCACAGCACCTGCGCCTGGGCATAAGCCTCGGCGTGAGCAGGATCGGCGTGCAACCACTGGCTGAAACGCGCCTGTTCGGCGGCCGTTGGCTGGTTGTGCAGTACGCTGAGCCAGCTCAACGCCATGCTGTGTGGGTCGGCGTTCGAGTCAGAGAACGTGTTCATCGACGTCCGCCTCCGGATTTGTCACCCAAAGGTACAACCCGAGCGGCGTTCTGGTTAACGCTCGCCTTGCACGCCTGCAGGGCACGCATCATGTGTTTCTCCACGGCACTTTGCGAAAGCCCCATCACCTTGGCGATTTCGGCGTACTTGCGCCCATGGATACGGTTGAGCAGGAAAATGTGCCGGGTTTTTTCCGGCAACCCACGCAACGCCGTTTCGATACGGCGCAGATCGTTGCTCGCCTCCAGCGCCGCTTGAGGTTCATCCGCGTCGGGCTGGCAGGCCTCAGGCAGCCGCTCATCGTTGAGCCTGGCGCGGGTGCCTTCTTGCCGCAGATGGTCAATGGCGATATTGCCGGCGCAGCGCAGCAGGTACGTGTTGAGCTCCTCGACCTGCACCAGCGGACGCCGCCAGAACCTCAGAAACAGGTCCTGAACCAGGTCCGCAGCCGTCGCCCGGCACCCCACTCTTCGACTGACCAGGGCTTCCATTTGCGGGCGCTGGGACAAGAACGCTTCCAGAAACCGCGCGCGCGCAGCCTTCGGCGCCTCGTGGTCGAGGTCCTGACACGCTGGGTTCGACGACGGAGGCGGATCGATCATGATGGGCACGAGGTGAAGAACAGGGATAAGGCGCGATATTAATGATAAATATTCTCATGCGCAAAAGATGTCCGACGAATCCCGCAACAAATCTGCAGGACCCCGCTGCTAACCCTTCAAAGGCGTAGCCCCGCAAAAATGGACTTGCCGGTCGAGTTCCCCTAGGTGCGAAATATATTCTCAGCCGCAAGGGGTTGAATTGTTGCTCGATCGGCGCCAACACTGTGAATGAGGGCAGACGAAAAACACCTCGTCCAGACTCTCCCGAGCAAGCCAAAGTAAGGGAAGAACTATGCAAATCCAGGTCAACAGCGATAACCACATCGAAAACAGCGTCCGTCTGGAGGAGTGGGTACGAACCACGGTTGAAACTACGCTCGAACGTTACGAAGAGGATCTCACCCGCGTTGAAGTCCACATCAACGACGAAAACGGCGACAAGCCAGGCCCGCATGACATCCGCTGCCAGATGGAAGCCCGGCCAAAAGGACACCAACCTATTTCCGTGACCCACAAGGCCGACTCGATCGATCAGGCAGTGGATGGCGCAGCGGTCAAACTCGACCACGCCCTGGAACATCTTTTCGGAAAACTGCGCGGCAACAAACGCGGCGCGGCGCCGGTGATTGCAAGCGATCTGGATGACGAACCCGTCAGCGCTGATGCGCTGCTCGAAGAAGAATTCCTCGAAAAGGATGATGCATTGCACGGCTGATGCAGATGCCTTGAGCGACTGCACTGCAAAAGGGGCGGGCCTGAACACAGGCCCGCCCCTTTTTTTGCCCGTTAAACGCTAAATGTCGAAATGTCGAAATGAACTTGGGCTACGGGCAAGCGACGCTTTGGTTAAAGAACACCATGCACACAAAGAAAGCATTGGGCGCGTTAATGGTGCCCGCCGGAAAATAAACAAGCAGTTGGCCAGTACCCCATCGCCTCCTTAGGCATGGTCTGCGTGTCAATTCATCGCCTGTTTGTCCGCTTAAAAAAGGCAGTCCATACCTTCCGTCCCTTGTGGCCCAAACCCTGCAAGCTTTGTAACGTCGAGCTTACACCCGACCTGCACGCCGCGAGCCTCTTGGTCCGGCTGCAGTGACTCGCTTCATGACCGAAGTATCAACGGACCCTTATGGATATCACCGCGACTTCAGCGAGAGCGGCCAAGGCAGGAATCATCAACCGTTGATCGGCTTCGAGAACTAAAGGGATTAAACCCCAGTCAACTCATGCAGATCGTTTACAGGTAACAGGCCATGGATAACCCTTTTCAATTGATCACTGACGCCTTCCACCCCGACTACCGAGTCAACTTGAGTATTCAAGGCCTCGACGGGACCATCATGCTGACGCTGTCAAATGAGTCAGGTGTTGTTGCCAAACGTTTGATCAGTGCAGAGCAACGCAATTCGCCCAAGCGCCTGCGTCGATTGATCGAAAGCATTCAGTTCGGCATCGCCATCGAGCAAGGCCATAGCGCCATCAAGATTCTCGCGGCCATGACGGACGGGGACCTTAAACAGCTCTCGCCGCCCCCTGCTCGCACGCCCTTCCTGAGCCGCCCGCAGCTGAATGTCGGCATTTGACGTACTGATGCGCATGGAGTGAGACGATACCGATCGTCTCTCCAGCGCAGGCCATGCGAAACACCCTCTTGCGCACCCCGTGCACGCCCTCCGATGATCGCCCGCCCCCCCGTAAGTCCCGCCGATTCAGCCCACAGACAGAAAGCACCTGTTACAACAAGGCTGTAGCAAGCCGGCTGCGCCGTTGCAATACACGGCAGGCAGCAGAGTCTGGACAAGTCTGAGGTGACGATATGTCTCTACGTTACATAGCGCTGATTGGCGCGCTGGCCCTGGCGACCGGCTGCGTGGAAGAACGAGTGGTGCATGAGCGGCGAGTCGTCGACCGCCCCCCGCCACGCGCCGAATACGTTGAAGTTGTCGCCCCGCAAGCGCCGCCCGTTCGAGTCATCGAGGAAGAACCGGCCCCTCGCCAGGGCTATGTCTGGTCCCGCGGCTACTGGCGCTGGAACGGCAACCGATATGTCGCCGAGCACGGCCACTGGGAAGCGATACGCCCCGGCTATCGTTATCAACATCCGTACTGGGAAAGCCGGGGCGATGGCTGGCATTACCATGTTGGGGTGTGGGTAAACTGACGGTTTTTTGCACATGAAAATGCCCCGCTGAGACGGGGCATTTTTTATGGATTTGCTGGTGAATAGGTCATCGTAAGGTAGATCGCTGATTGCAAGCGGTGCTCACAAGGAGGAGGCAGGTTCGTACCAAACGACCAACCCATCTGGCAAAGTATCTCGGTCGCCGCTGCAGCAACAACCTGCCAACTGCTTGAAGCATCACTGGTCGTAGTGCTAATGGTGAAGGATAGGATCCACTCTCAGTTGTTTTCTAGCGCCTGTAGTCCTAAATTAGCGGCATGCCGTGGTCCTGCCGGGCCACCATCTGGGCGTAATTGGCGCCCTCCAATGGGGACATAACCGCTAAATGGATTTTTTCGCTAATTTACCTAGCTGGGGCGACATCGAGCGAAACCTCGACCAAAAGTTCAGTGAGCTGAATCAGGGCGTTGATGACGGCTGGAACGGCTTCACCCGCCGCGTCAGTAACGGCGCAACTCAAGCCTACGGGTACGTAGGTGGGCACAACATCGATAATGTTCGCCACGCGCTGGACTTGTCCTCCCCCATCATGCAGATGAACATTCGGCGCAAATGGGCGTCGATCAATATTGAGGAAATTCTGCCGGAGTTGATGAAGCTGTTGCAGGAAGTTGTGATGATCGTAGGTGGCAGCGTGCTGATGGGGGCAGCGATGGGTGGCGCTGCCGGATCACTTGCCTTCGGGGCTGGAGCCTTGCCCGGTACAGCAATCGGTGCAAGTGTAGGTTTGCAGGTTGGCAACTTGATCATGGCAGCGCTTGGATTATATGCAATCGCTGGTTATTTCTCGGCAGGTATCGGGCCATGCCTATCGACGATATACGAAGGTCTATGCACCGCGTGGCAAGCTGAAGACGGCTTGGTAAATCCAGGCCTTGATCCAACTGGCGGTTCCGCTGCGATGATCCAGGACCGCATAGAGCGCGCAGCTCGTCTGCTGGCCCAAGGTCAAGAGCAGTTGGTGTTGCTGTTGCTAATGGCAATTGTCACCTATCTCACTCGAGGGCAGATGAGAGCGGGGGTATCCAACAGTTTGGAAAGTATCGCGACGAGAAGCGCCAAGCTACGAGCAGATATTTCCAGCAAACCAATCGTTGAATGGCTCACGAAAAATGAAGAGACCCTTTTGCGGCATCCTGAATTACAGATCAGGGGGGTTACTTCAGTCGAGCAGCTTGCGCGGGAAAGTAAGATGCGTGACTTTTACGCTAAGCAAGACTCAGAGTTCGTGCCCGTGGAGCATAAACGAGACTCTGTGAAAACACTTGAGCCAAAGGGCTTAAGCAACCAGCAAGTCCGTGATTATCTGCAAAGCGTTGAAGGACAGAAATACATGGCTAAAATCGCAAAGGCAGATCCTGAGTTACCAATTCCAGATATCTTGGAGAGAGCGTTGAGCCATGTAGCATCAGGCAGTACCGTACCGGTCACCACCAGTATTACGA